>CAKOKF010000033.1 GCA_934090775.1 uncultured Bacilli bacterium | reverse complement strand
TTTATTTGTTTGTATGATAGGCATTTATTTTGCTTATTCTAAGTTCTTTGTTAAGCAAGAAATAGAAGTAGTAAGAACAGCAGTTGGCAAATATAAAAATGGCGATATTGTTTTAAATATTTATGTCGATAATGAAAAAGTAGAAGCGGCTCCGAAGAGAGTTGAAGGTTATGCTTTTGATCAAGTTTCTTGTGATAATGATGCTGAAGGTACATGGAATAATGATACTTGGAGTTTATTAGTAACAAAACTTACTGGAAAAACTAAATGTAATATTTATTTTAAAAAAATCGAATCTAAAGTACCTGACATTATAGCTCAATTAGATACAACGGGCAAATGTCCAACTGTAAATGCGGATGGTACTGTTAAGGTAACGGCTGGAGAATCAACTGATGGTTATTTATGTAAAGCCAAAGATACGTATGGTCATTCCTATTACTATCGTGGTACTGTGACAAATAACTATGTAAAATTTGCTGGCTTTTATTGGCGTATCGTAAGAATTAATGGCGATCGAAGCGTCCGGGTAATATATGATGGCACAATCGCACATGCGAATGGCACATCTAGGAGTGATGGATATATTGGTACTACCAAATTTAATGATGTGCTTAACAACAGTAATTCGCATGTCGGCTATATGT
The DNA here is from genome assembly GCA_934090775.1 of uncultured Bacilli bacterium. Lineage (GTDB taxonomy): Bacteria > Bacillota_I > Bacilli_A > RF39 > UBA660 > CAG-605. The sequence continues at coordinate 11,087 of CAKOKF010000033.1, read as the reverse complement.
AAGGTTCTACAAAAGCTACGACATATGCAGGAGCTCATGCTAATACCAATGATTCAACTATAAAGAAAAAAGTAGATGATTGGTACAAGACAAATATTTTGGGTACAGCATATGAACAATATTTAACTGACAATATATTTTACAATGACCGTTCTATAAGCCGTGGAGTTCCAAGCGACGGAGATTATAATAATTTAGGTTATGCCAAAAATATAACTGCATATCGCTGGCATTATTTTGCAACCAGTACTTATAATAGTAAAATGATGTTAACTTGTCCCCAACAAAATGATGTTTTTACTGTCAGTGATACAACAAATGGTAATGGTGCTTTAACTTATCCGATTGCTGTTTTAAGTGTATATGAAGTAATACTGGCTGGTGGTTGGAATGTTACTAATCAAAAATATTATTTATGTTCAGGTCAAGGTTGGTGGACAGCTTCTCCCAATGTTTTTAGTGGTACCTATGCAAATGTATTATATGTAAATTCAATTGGTAATGCTAGTACTGGTAATTCGGTTGGGCTTACACAAGGAATTCGTCCGGTCATAAATTTAAAACCGGAAGCACTAAAAAATGGTGATGGAACAATGGATAATCCATATGAGCCTTGAAAATTATTAAATAATTGGTTTATATTTTAACTTTAAGAAAACAATTTTCTTGACTTCAATACATACCTATATTAGTATTAAAGTATGAGGATAATGATATGCGAGAAGATTATAAAAAGAGGTTAACAATTTTAACAATAATATTAATAATACTAGGGATAATTCTTGTTTTTTATTATTTATGGAAAATTGATAATAACACGTTAGCAGCCAATACAGCATCCTGTGTCGATATAATATATAGTGATGAATTAAATTATAATTTAGTTAATCCAGAATCTCTTAGAGATAGTGATGGTAAAGGTGCTTCAGCGAGAAGTATTTCGATAACTAATAAGTGTAGTGATATAAAAACTATTCAATTATATTTAGATGTATTAAATACATCAACTATCAATAGTAATAAAATAAAGACTTATATAAATGGTGATATTACCTTAGAACCAATACTTTTAAGTGATTTAAAAACATTAAAGAATGATGATGAATCTATAAAAGAAAAGAAAAGATTATATAAATATGATTTAGAACCAAATAAAAGTATAAGACTTAATTTACGGATGTGGTTAGATGAATATGCTGCTCTTAGTCAAGATAAAAATACTTTTTATAGTACTTATGAAATAGTAGCAACTGATCAAATTATTAAGCCTACCTTTGTTGAAAAATTATTAAAAGATAATCCAAACATTATAAATAATATTGATTATAGTAGTGAGATTGTGGAAACTGGGTTAGTAAAATTAAATAATACTTATTATTTTCGGGGTAATCCAGTAAATAATTATTTTAAAATAGATGATTATATTTTAAGAATAGTAGGTATTAATAGTGATAATTCAATTAAACTTGCGTTTACTAATAATTTATTGGATAGTCAATTTAATGAGTATTCTAATAAGGAAGAAACAGTAGTTTTTAATACAAGTACAGCGTCAACAGTTTTAGATGCTTGGTATGAGGAAAATATAAGTAAGTATGATGAATATTTAGTTACGAAAGATTATTGTGTGGATACAACTTATACAAAATATTATAGTCAAATAACTTATGGTGGTAATAAAAGATTATTTGATGAAGATAATCCTAGTTTAGTATGTAATGCTGGAGACCGTGATTACGGTGGTAAATATAGTAGTAAAGTAGGAATACTAAGTGCTGATGAACTAAGTATAATTGGTTTTAATTCTAAATTTAATAATCAAAATAATTATTTGTTTTTAAATAAGGATACTTGTACTACTACTCCTTATAGTTATTATTATGGTGCTTATATAACAGTTTTAAATAAAGAAGGAAAATTATCTTATAAGAAAGTTAATAATACTTGTACTATGATTCCTATTATAAATATTAATGGTCATTTAACTATTAAAGGCGAAGGTACTGTTAATAGTCCATATGAACTAGATTTAGATGACTAAATAATAAAAATATGATAGAATTTAAATATGTAGAGTATATGATATAAGAAAGTATTGGTGGTATTATGAATAAAACAACTTTCGTTTTACTCGGAGTAACTTATTATATAGTTTCCGTTTTAATTATTATTATCGTTTTAAATAAGATAAACAAAAAAGAAAAGAATAAATATAAACAAGAAATAGAAGAACTAGAAAGAAATAAAAATCAAATAATATCTTCAGATATAATGAGTAGTTTACAAACTGTTGAAGAATTTGTTAATAATGATTTAATGCAAGAAGTATATACTAATCTTCGTAATCGTTTTGATGCCATAAAAAAAGAAGACATTCCTAAAATTACGGATAATTTATTAAAGTTGGAAGATTTATATGATAGTAAGAAATATAAGGAATTAAATAAGTTATTAGGAACAGTAGAGTTTGATATTTACTTAGTAAAAGCTAAGAGTGATTATTTACTTAAAGAGATTAAAAAGATTACTTTATCTAAGGGAAAGAATAGAGAGATTGCAACTTCTTTAAAGACAAGATATCGTTTAGTTTTAAATGAATATAATAATCATAAGATTGAGTATACTTATATAAGTAAGCCAGTAGAATTACAGTTTGAAAATATTGATAAGTTATTTAGTAATTTTGAAGTTGCTATGGAAGGTAATAACTATAGTGAAGTAAATAAGATTATTAAAGCTTTAGATAATATGATTGGTAATTTAGAATTGGTTATTAAAGAGGGTCCATCTATAATTTTAATGGGAACAAAACTAATACCAAGAAAAATTGATGATATTAAATCAATTAAAGATAGTTTAGAAAAAGATGGTTATAATTTAGATTATTTGAATATTGATAATAGTATAAAGGATGCTAATAAAAAGATTGCGACTGATTTAGAGAAAATTAATGTTTTAAATATTACGGATTCTTCGGTAGAGTTAAAGACAATATTAGATTATTTTGATAATTTATATAATGAGTTTGATAAAGAAAGACTAGCTAAGAAGACTTTTGATGATGAAATGCGTAGTGTTTTAGTAAGAGCTAATAAGTTAGAAAGAAATAATAATGAGTTAAGAAGAAAGACTAGTGATTATAAGTATTCTTATGATATTAGTGATAATGATTTAAAAGTTTTAGATGAAATAGCTAAGGAATTAAAAGATATTAAGAAAGATTATGAAGAAATAGTAAGTCATTATCGTAATAAAACGGTTGCTTATACGAGACTTACTAAAGAGATGCAAAAATTAGATCGAGCTTTAGATGAAGTAACCGAAAAATTAAATACTTTCTATGATACCTTTGGTAATTTAAAAGAAGATGAGTTGGAAGCTAGAGAACAATTAGAACAAATAAAAGAAGTGCTAATTAAAGCTAAGAATAAATTAAATCAATATAATTTACCAATGATACCTGATTATTATTATACTTATATGGCGGAAGCGGTAGGATCTATTAATGATGTTAAAGTAGAATTAAATAAGAAGCCTATTTCGATTAAAACTTTGAATGTTCGTGTTGATACGGCAAGAGATTTAGCTGTTAAATTATATAATACAGCTAAGGAAGTAGTAAAAACGGCTTATATGGCGGAAATGAGTATTGTTTATGGTAATAGATACCGTTCTTTAAATAATAATTTAGATATTGCTTTAATTAGGTCGGAAAATTTATTTTTTAAGGGTGAATATAAAAAGTCCTTAGAATGTAGTATAAATGCTATCGATGTTATCGAACCGGATTATTATAAGACATTAAGAAGTGCTTTGGAAAATAAGGAAAATTAATCATTGTTAAAATAATGAAAAAAGACCATCTAAAATTAGACAGTCTTTTTTAAATTCCATAATGGGGCGAAATGTGGGGTTCGAACCCACGCGTGCCGGAGCCACAATCCGGTGTGTTAACCGCTTCACCAATTCCGCCATTACTTAAAATATTCTACCAAGTAATTGCAAAAAATGCAAGCGTATATTATACTTAATTTATAGAAAGTAGTGATTTTGATGTACTTATTAGATTTTTGGGAACAAAACCTTCCTGATCAACTTAATCAATTTTTTAATAATGTTAAAGCTTTTATCGTTAATACTGGGATGACTATTTACGATAATTTGGTTTCAATTATGGGGGAAACTCCTGCTAAAATTATGATTATAGCGGGAGCTGTCATTATTGTTTTAACCGTATTATTAAAAATAATTAATAGATAATTAACGTTTACTTTTTTGGGTAAACGTTTCTTTTTTGGAAATATTATCATCAAGTAAGATATTTTGAATAATATTGATCATTCTAGACTTATAACCATTGGTAATTTCATTATTATTTAAAATTATTATTAGCTCTTTAATTAATTTTTTTTGAGTTTTAACAATTGAATTATACATATTTGGATTTATTTGAGGTGTCAAGCCTAATATTGTTTGTTTATCGAAATCTTGATAAAGTTCTAACTCATCAAAAAGATTTTGTTTGATTTTACCAATTGCATTATTAATTTCCAATTTTTTATTATCATTTAAATAACCATTATTTTTAGTCATTTTAAATAATTGTTCACAAGCATGTATTTTAATTTTACATAACTCATGCTTTTCATTAATATCATTATTATTCATAAAGCATCCCTCTTTATGACATTAGATTATACTAAAATTATTTATAGAAGTCTATAATTTTCTTGAACTATTTTATAATTTTTACATAAGCTATAACAGGGGTATTATGCAAAGAATTAATACAAATACAGTGATAGTTTATAATTATACTGAATTAAAAAGTGCTATTGAAAATACAACGGATACTTTTGTTTACTTAGGCAGTGATATTACCATGACTAATGGGATTAGAATTAATGCTGCCAAATCTAGTCTAATAATTGATGGAACTTATCAAAATGTTACTTATACATTAACTGATAAGAAAAGTACAGCGGCTGGTGATACTATTTATGTATCTTCTAATGTCAACAAGTCGATAACAGTACAAAATATTAATGTGGATAGCTACAGTCTTGATGGCTTATAGTTCTTCTTGTTAAGATGCTAGTAACTAAAGGACTATTACTTCGTGCAATTTGGCCGTTGGCGAAACACTCTGAATAACTTGCGATTCTAAAATAGTCATTACGCCTTTTTCGTAACCTGAAAGGTGATCGTCTTCGTACCGGCCGCTTCTATATCAGTTAAATTAACGGTTAATGTGCTAGTAGCTCTATCAAAACTTGCTTCTTCAGCTGTTGCTTTAACCCCATCAATTGTAACACTATCATCAACAAAGTTAACTAAACTTGTATCTAAAATATCCTTTACAATTGGTGTTACATAAGGTACCGTTGTTTGATTACTAATTGTAATAGTGTAAGTAAGAAGTCTATCCGCCCAAACGGTTTTATCAGCAGTCTTCGTAATAGTAAGACCACTTAACATCGTAACAACACTAGCCTCGGAATTAATAAGTGTAGGTATTTCATTAATATTACCAGTCGCACTGACTGTATTTTTTAATTCTATTTCCATAAAAATATAAGACTAATTTTATAGTCTATCCTTCTTATGTATTTTATGAAAATTATATAAAAGGTTCCTAAAATAAAATGTTTAAAGAAAACTAAAAAAAATTTAAATATTAACTTAAAAACACCTAATTTATTCTTAAATATGATATATTGGATTTAGCAAGAAAAATATATAAAAATTAGATAAGGAGTCTTAATTATGATAGATAAATTACAAAACTATGATACAGTAATAACAACTAATAATATTAAGAAAATCATTTTAAAAACTTTAAGCCAAGAGAAAAAATTACTTAATTTAAAGTTTTATACTTTAGAGGAATTTAAGAGTAATTATTATGGCTTTCCTACTAAAGAGTCTTTATATTTCTTAATGAAACATTATAATTATGGTTATGATATAGCTTTAGAATATTTAAGTAATATTTTTTATGATACAAAGGAGTTAAAAGAATTAAAGAGTGTTTTAGATAGTAATAATTTAATTACTTATAATCCTTATTTTAAAAAAAGTTTAAAAAGAGTTGTAATGATTGGTGTTACTTTAGATGAGGCTTTAGCTAAGGAGTTGGAGTTTTATCATTTGACAGTTTTAAGTTTTAATGTAGAAAATGAGTTTTCTCATAAAGTAGTTAGTTATAAAACTAGTAGTGAGGAAGTAGTAAGTATAACGGTTAAGATAAGAAATTTATTAAAACAAGGTGTTAGTCTAAATGACATTTATCTAGTTAATATTGATAATACTTATTATAATGAGTTAGATAGAACTTTTAAAAACTTTAATATTCCGCTTAATCTTTATGAAACTAGAAATATTGGTAATACAAAAACAGTTCAAGATTTTTTAAAAAAATTAAAAGAAACTTTAAATATTCATGAGGCTTTGGAAGTTATCGAAGATGATGATATTAAGAGACAAATAGTTAATTTATTTAATAGTTATACTTTTGATTACCAAATAGATAATACTTTTTTAGAAATGGTTACTTGTGATTTAAAGAAAATTAATATTAGTTTACCTAAGTATGATAAGGCCGTAAATCTAATTAATATTAGTGATATGTTACTTCCTGATAAATATTATTTTGTTTTAAATTTTAATCAAGGGGTTGTGCCAAGGATATATCATGATGATAAATTAATTAAGGATAAAATGCGTAAGAGTTTTGGGCTTGCTACGTCATTGGATTTACTAAAGCAGGAAAAGCAAGATGTAAAGGTTAGACTTTTAAGTAATCCTAATGTGTATATAAGTTATAAAGAAAAAGATAACTATAGTACTTATTATCCTAGTCCTTTAATTAGTGATTTAGGTTTAGAAGTAATAACAGAAGAAGTTAATCATTATAATTATTCTCATCTTTATAATAAAATGAATTTAAGTATCTTTTTAGATAGATATTTAAAATATAATGAAAAGAATGAGTATTTAAAGGATTTAATGACAAGTTATCCAGATATTAATTATAATACTTATGATAATCGTTATATAAAAGTGGATTTTGAAGATTTATATAAGTATTTAAATGGGAAGAGTAATCTTTCTTATTCAGCAATGAACAATTATTATTTATGTGCTTTTCGTTTTTATATTGCTAATATCTTGAAGTTAGACCCTTTTGTTGATACTTTTGCGGCTTTTTTAGGTTCTTTATTTCATGATTGTTTAAGTAAAATGTATAATGAAGGTTTTGATTTAAGAAAAGAATATGATAAGTATTTAGAGAATAGAGAGCTAACTAATAAAGAAAAGTTTTATGTAGATAATTTATATACAACTTTAGAGTTTATAATTAAAACGATAAGAGAACAAGAAAGTAAATCGATGTATGATAAGACTTTGACGGAGACAAGATTGAATCTAAGAAAAGAAGGTAAGATTACTATTAATTTCTTAGGATTTGTTGATAAGATTAAATATTTAGAAGATAATGATGGTAAGTATTTAGTGGCTATTATTGACTATAAGACAGGATATGTACCAACTACTTTAGATAATATTAATTATGGATTGCATTTACAGTTGCCGGTGTATATTTATTTAACAAAGAGAGGTCTACATAAGGATATTAAGATTACAGGCTTTTATTTACAAAAGATTTTAAATGGAAAGACAGTAGATTCTAATTCTTTGGAAGAAGATAGTAAGAAGGCTTTAAAACTTGATGGCTATTCAATTAACAATGAAGAAGAATTAATTAAGTTTGATAGGACTTATACGAAGAGTGATGTTATTAAAGGAATGGCAACTACTAGTAAAGGTTTTGCTCATTATGCTAAGTTGTTTAATGATAGTGATATTGAGAAAATTGATAGAATAGTTGATGAGCGCATTAACGAAGTTGTGGAGGCAATCTGTGAAGGTAATTTTCCTATTAATCCCAAACGAGTTAAAGGAGAACTTATTGGGTGTGAATTTTGTAAATATAAGGAAATTTGTTATCGTAAAGAGGAAGATATTGTTGATTTAGAATATAAAACTAGAAAAGATATTTTAGGAGATGATGATAATGCCAAAGTGGACGAGTGAGCAGCAAGATGCAATTTATAAAAAAGGAACAAATATAATTGTTTCAGCCGGTGCTGGTTCTGGTAAGACAGCTGTTTTATCGGAACGTGTCTTAGAACATGTTAAATCGGGTATTAGTATTGACGATTTATTAGTTTTAACATTTACTAATGCGGCCGCTGCGGAGATGAAGGATAGAATCCGTAGTAAAATAAGAAAAGTTCCGGAATTAAAAGATGAATTAGATAAAGTAGATTTGGCTTATATTACGACTTTTGACTCTTTTGCTTTATCTTTAGTTAAAAAGTATAGTTATTTAATGAATATTTCTAAGAATATTAATATTATTGATGCTAGTATTATGACTTTAAAAAAAGAAGAAGAGTTAAATAATATATTTGAAGAATTATATCAAGAAAGAAATCCTTTGTTTTTAAAGTTGATTAGTGATTTTACAGTTAAAGATGATAAAGAAATATTTAATGCTGTTCTTAGTTTATATGCTAAACTAGATAATCGATTTGATAAAGATACTATTTTAAATAGTTATCTTGATGATTATTATAGTGAGGATAATATAAGTAAATTAGTGAATGATTATGTAGCCTTAATAAAAATGCGCTTAGAAGTTTTAAATAATACAGTAGATAATTTATACCATTATACTGATGATACTTTTCAAGGCAAAATGGAAGAAGTTATTAGACCTTTAATAAGTGCGGTTGATTATTTAGATATTAAAAGGTTATGTGTTATTAAGTTGCCAGTTTTAAGGGGCGCTGATGAAGTAACTAAAAAAATTAAAGATGAAGTTAAAGCTATAGTTGATGAAATAGGAGATTTAACAAAGTATAATTCGTTAGATGAGATTAAAGAAAGTTTGTATTTAACAAATGATTATGTAGAGATTATTATTGCTATTATTAAAAAATTAGGTGAGCGTTTAGATAAGTTTAAAAGAGATAATAATGCTTATGATTTTATTGATATTGCGAAAATGGCTATTAATATTTTAAAGGACAATGAGGCAGTTCGTGAAGAGATGAAATATAAGTATAAAGAAATTTTAATTGATGAGTATCAGGATACCAACGATATTCAAGATATCTTTATTTCTTTAATTGAAAATAATAATGTTTATATGGTTGGCGATATTAAACAGTCTATTTATCGTTTCCGTAATGCTAACCCAATGTTATTTAAGAGCAAGTATGAAGCTTATCAAAATAATAATGGTGGTTTAAAAATTGATTTAAATAAGAATTTTAGAAGTCGTAGTGAAGTTTTAAATAATATTAATATGATGTTTAATTTATTTATGGATAATTTTATTGGGGGTGCTGATTATATCCAGTCGCATCAAATGGTTTTTGGCCTTACTCCTTATAATGATGTTAATAAAGAAAATTATAATATGGACGTTTTAAATTATGTTTATGACAAAGACTCGAAGTTTACCAAAGAAGAAATTGAAATTTTTACAGTAGCTCGTGATATTAAGGAAAAAGTTAATAACGGTTATGAAATGATGGATAAAGAAACAATGCAGAGAAGACCAGTTAATTATGGTGATTTTGTTATTTTAATGGACCGTTCAAGTGGTTTTAATTTATATAAGAAAATATTTGAATATTTAAATATACCTATAACTATTTACCGTGATAAGACCATCAGTGATTCAGTGGATATTTCAATTATTAAAAACATTTATAACTTGTTAGTTTTAATTAAAAAAAGAGATTTTGGTACGATGTTTTCTTACTCATTTATGGCTGTTGCCCGTAGTTATCTTTTTAATATGAGTGATAAAGATATTTTAAAAATTATTAGTAATAGGTCGTATGCGGAGACGGAGATTTTTGCTATTTTATATGAATTAGCTAAGGAACTAGATAATTTACCAAATAATGAAGTATTTCGTTTAATTATTGAGAGATTTAAATTCCAAGAAGCATTTATTACGACTGGTGATGTTAAGGAACATTTAGTAACGATTGATTCAATAAGTAAGATTGCTGATAATGCTACTAATTTTGGTTATAGTCCATATGAATTTTTAGATTATTTAAACATGGTTTATGAGGAAGGCTTAGATATTAAGTTGTCTTTAAATAAAGAGGCTTCTAATTCAGTTAAAATTATGACTATTCATGCTTCGAAGGGTTTAGAATATCCAGTTTGTTATTTTACTGGTTTATCTAAGAAGTTTAATATTGATGATTTAAAAAATAAATTCTATTATGATAATACTTTAGGTTTTATAACTCCTTATGTAAAAAATGGTATTCATAGTACTGTTGTTAAATTAATGTTAAAAAATAAGTATATTTTAGAAGAGATAAGTGAAAGACTAAGATTATTTTATGTAGCCTTAACTAGAGCTCGTGAGAAGATGATTATTGTGGGGGAGTTTGACAAAAATGAGCTGGCTTATAAAGTCGAAGGAGTAGTAGATAGAGAGACTAGAAGTAGTTATCGTAAGTTTACGGATATGTTAAATTCTATCTATGATTATCTAAAACCTTATATGCACGACATTGATATTGATTCTTTAGGACTTACTAAAGATTATAATTTATCGTTAAAAAAGGATCTAGCAATTTTAAAACAGGAACAAGGTGAGATTATCACCGTAGATGAGTATATTCCTGATAGTAAAAAAATAGAAAATAGTCATTTTTCTAAAGTTACTAATACTTTAAGAAGCAAAGAAGAGCAAAAAAATATTGATTTTGGGTTACGTATGCATTACTTATTTGAAATAACTGATTTTAGTAATCCTGATTATAAAGATTTTAACGCTTTTGAGGTTAATTGTATAGATAAGTTTATTAATACTGGTATTTTAAGTGATAGTAAAGAAATTTATAAAGAATATGAATTTATGTATAATAATGGTGATAGTGAAACCCATGGTATTATCGATTTACTAATTATTAAGAGAGATAAAGCTATTATTGTTGATTATAAGTTAAAACATACTACTGATGCTGCTTATTTAGAACAGTTAA
>CAKOKF010000032.1 GCA_934090775.1 uncultured Bacilli bacterium | reverse complement strand
TATGAAAGTATTAACTATAAGAGAACCTTTTGCTACTTTAATTAAAGATAAAGTAAAGATATATGAAACTAGAAGTTGGAAAACTAATTATCGTGGTGAAATATATATTCATGCTGCTAAAGCTAAAAGTAAATCTAGTAATGTTAATATTGCTAGTACCTATCTTAAATCTAAGGAAAATCCTGAACATATTATTTGTAAATGTATTTTAAAGGACTGTATTTATATGACTGAAGATTTTATTAACGAAGTTAAAAAAAGACCGGAGGAATATAACTCCGGTCGTTATGAAATAGGACGTTTCGCTTGGCAATTAGAAGTAATAGAAGTTTTAAAAGAGCCTATATATGCTAAAGGGCAACTTGGTATATGAAACTTTTAAAATTCTAATACTTCTCCTTTTATTAACATCTAATATCTCATATTTTTATATTAATACAATTTTAGAGGATCGGTTAATTATGCATGAAATGGGATTTAAGGCTGTACCATCACCATTTTTTAATACTTCTAAACTTAGATTTAATACGGTTCGAACACCATTAACATGGCCAGCATGATCTTCTTGTTGATAACCTCCCATTGGTTCATTTGGTCTACCAGCAGCACCAGTACAATAAACAAATCGTAATGTACTACCACCCATCGGCGACATGGTCCAATAATGCTGACCAGTAAATAAATAATAATTATATTTGCTTGTTCCCAACGACCAGCCACCAGCCATTACAATTTCATCGGTTGTAATCAAACCATTTTGTAAGTTAAGGCGCCATTGCCATTGGTTGTATCATCTACAGTAAAAGTATCAACTTGACATGGACACGTTAACATCATATTTTTATTGCTATTTTTGCTAGAGCGAGTGGCCCAAGGTCTAGATGCCAACCTATAAGCAATATGTTCTGGTCCATATCCATCATTTTGCGTATTTTTAGTAGAACGATCATTGCAAAAGATATTATCGGTAATATATTTTTCATAATTTGTACCTTTAATATTATTTTCATACCAAGTATCCAAATACGTTTTAATATCCGAACTATTTGTATAAGCCTGAGCTTTTTCTCTACTTGTCGTTCCATATATTACAAAACTATAGCCGATACTTGCGTTACCATTATTTGGCATACCATTCATTTCATTATTATTTGTACTACTGTTTTCACTAGAATTTGTACTATCATCAGGTTTAACTGGTGGAGTTCCATTATCATCACTTGGCTTCTCCGGTGGTGTACCTTGATTACTATTTTGACCACTATTAGTATTATTATTATCAGGTGGTGTCATCTCATTATTACCACTTGGTTTTTTTGGAATGCTATTAGAACCACTACTATTATTGTCACTAGAACTTCCTGGCATACTTGGGGGAGTACCACCATTCATACTAGCAACATTATTAGTAGCAACATTACTCTTAGCATTACTATAAGTAAAAACCATACCAATACTTAATAAAGCAATAATCGTAATCATTAATACATTTTTCATACTTCTTTTCATATAATATATTCTTTTCTTTCCATATCTACACTATAGTATTTAAATATTAAAAGAAAATTAAAATAAACTAATTTTTAAAAAAACCGTAATTTTTTTAAACTACAGCTTTACTTTAATATTATCAATTATTTAATATTTATTACTTTCTATTTAATTAATTTTCTTTCTAAACAATAAGGTACAACTTTATGTTTTAAGGTATTTGATAAAATATCTGTGCCATTATTTGATTGATACCATAAAAACTTTTCTATTTCTAAAGATGTAGAAAGATCTCCTTCTAACATTCCATTATATTTAAAAACATAAAAATGAATTGGCGTTACACCATCACTAGTCGCAATCTCATCAAATTCCATTACTAATTCTAATGCCGCCTCATCAAATATAGCCTTATTACCTAATTCTTCATGGCATTCTCTAATTGCAGCCTTTAAAGGAGTTTCTCTCTCTTCAACTTTACTACCTATCATTTGTTAAGTTGGTCTTTTTCTTGGTTTATCTATTAATAAACTATCATTTTTAAAAAACATCGTTCCTACTACGTTCATAATTTTTTCCTATCTTTCCTTAGAATATCACAAATATAACTTAAAGATCAGTATTTAAAAAATCTTATCATTTATATCTTATTAAATTAACTAATTCTAAAATGCCCCTTTATATCACTTTTTCTACTATTTAAAATATCTTCTTCATATTCTTCTTGATAAGGTCTTTCATGATGAATTACATAAGGTATCCCCTTTTTATTTCTTTTATCGGAAACTATCCCAATATGGGTGCTAAAAACTACAATATCGCCACCTTGCCAATCTTTTATATCATTAATATCTGTAGTTAAATTAATACTATTATTTTGAAAATAAATTAACAAATTCTTGACCCTTCGATAATCAATATTCTTATCTCTAACTTCTATACTATATTTATCAGGATTATTTTTAATATCTTCATTTACTAACTCTCTTAAATCATAGCCGGCATCTCTTAAACCAAAAGCCACCACATCAGTACAAACACCATAACCATCATCTGGATAACCACCAGCATAATACTTGCTTTCATACTTTGGTTTTGTTGCTATATAATTTCTTACATTATTTAAAATATCAGTTTGATCATCAATACCATCATTATCTTTATCAATTTTACTTTTATAAGTTTCAATGCCAAAATAACTATTATCATATTTAGTCTTATTACCAATCTTACCAGTATAAACCTTAAAGCCTATAAAGGCCAGTATTCCCAGTAAAAAAATAACTAATAAAATAATTAAAATTTTCTTTTTCATGCCTTATTTAATCTTTCCATATCTTTTTCTTCATCAATCTTTATAGTACTAAACTTTATCCCTTTGCGATAATTATCGATAGCTATCTTTTCAAATTCAATAACATCACTAGACAACTTGTCTAACTCTAACCACTTAAGTTCTTGACACTTACTAGGTTCATTTATCTTTATATCCCCACTATAATTATTTATAATAAAATAGATATCATAATAGGGTTTTAAATTTTTATTAACTCTATTTACTACAAATGTATCTTCTATATCTTTAGTAGTTATATTTATATCCAATTCTTCTTTAGCTTCTCTAACTAATGCTTGATAAGCGTCTTCTCCCTTGTCAATATGACCCGCTGGTAGAGCCAAAAAATTAGGCCATAATTTGGTTTCAGATCTTCTTTGAAATAATACTTCTCTTTTATCATTAAAAATTAGCATATAAACTGCTGATAAAAATTCTTCACGCATATTATTTTTTATCTCTCTTTCTATATATCAAAACTAATACTAAAATCATCAAACACAACACAAATTCTAACATTGATGTAAATTTTAACATATTATCTGCTGTACAAAGATAAGCATATAAGACATATGTAAAGTAACTTATAGTCCCTACTATCCACGATGGTATACTTAAATCTTTCGCACTCTTACTAACTATCAAACGTGTTATTTGGGGTACGTAAGAAATGATTGTACATACAGAAACAATGCTTAATAAAATATTTGCTAACATTCTAACCTCTTCTTCCTCTTTTCTCTTATTATAATAAATCTTTAACAGTCCAACTACTCTTTTTTGTGAAAATCACAAGTATCATCGTGACTATTAATTATACCAACCGCTTGTAAATAAGAATAAATTATCGTACTTCCAACAAATTTCATTCCTCTTTTTTGCAAGTCTTGTGAAACCATATCACTTAAAGCTGAAGTCGTTTTATCATTTTCATAAATAATCTTACCATTAGTAAAAGTTTTCAAATAATTATAAAAGTTACCATATTCTGTTACTATCTTTTTAAATATCTTCGCATTATTTACACTAACCCTTATTTTTAACTTATTTCTAATAATATCTTTATTATTTTTTAACTCATCTAACTTTTCTTCATCATAATTTATTACTTTATCAATATCAAAATCATCATAAGCTTCTTTAAAAGCAGCCCTTTTATTTAAGACACACTCCCAGGATAATCCTGCTTGAAAAGACTCTAATATTAACATTTCAAATAAATATTTATCATCCGTATTTAGTACTCCCCATTCTTTATCATGATACTCTACATACTTAGAATTTGCTTCATTACACCAACGACAACGCATTAAATTGCTCCTCTCTAAAAATAATTTATATAAATACATTCTATATTTTTTTACTATTTTTAATATTATATTTTCTTTTAAAATAATCAATCATTTCTTCTAAAGCTACTTCGCCAAACTCTCTAATCTTCTTATTATCTTTCATTAATTCATATAAATAACTTCTTCCATATACCTCATCAATATATTTGATAATCAAAAGACTTGCAGTATAACCACCAAAAACATTTGGTCTATCAAATATTAAATCATCACTAGTATCTTGTCCGCCATGACATCTTTCATTTAAATTATTTATAGGAATATAGTTATCTATAAATTTTTTAAATGCTTTTTCAAGATTTACCTCATTATTTAATAGCCAATCTTTCTCCCCTGACATAAATTGAGCCATACCTTCATCAAACCACACTATTCTATCTTCACCATAAATATATTTTCTATAATATAAATGAAAAGCTTCATGGGCATTGGTACATACGGCACTATACCACCAACCTGTCCCACACTTTGCATTAGCATGATTACAACTACAAGAAATATTATTATTTTCATCGAAGAAACCACGACAATAAGCAGGAGCCGGACTCTTATCAATTTCTATTCTTCTAGCAAAAAACTGATCTAACTCTGTATCAACATCATAAGTTTCAAAATTTATTTTTTTTAATCTTTGAACGCCAAAGATTCTTTTATAAGCTTCTAGTTTTCCTAAGATATTCTCTAACATAAAATCCGCTAAAGATTTACCACCAAGTGCCGTATTTGGTTTCGTAAACTTTTCAGATACAGTCATTTTTATTTCATCACTATCAATTAAAACTTTCATAACTTCGTTCCTTTCGTGGGAATAATAAATCTATTCATATCATCGCCTTCTAATTTTAAAAGACTAACTTTGTTATTAATACCACCACCATAGCCAATTAAACTACCGTTAGTTCCAACCACTCTATGCCAAAGAATAATAAGACATATTGGATTCCAACCTACTGCCCAGCCAACTGCCTGAGAAGACATTTTCTTTAACCTATTTTTATTTGCTATATTATCAGCAATATCTTTATAAGTAACAGTCTTACCATAAGGAATTTTTAACATCTCATCTATTACTAAATCTCGAAAATTTGTAGAATTTTCTATTCTATATTTAGGAGTAAAATTTGGCTCCTTACCCGTAAAATAATTGTCTAACCATCTAATAGTTTCTTTAAAAATAGGTAACATTTCTTTTTTATAATCACCAAAATGTTCAGTATTATCATCATAAGAATTTAAAAACCATAAACCAGTCAAAACTTCATCATCACTACTCATTTTTATATTCGTAAAATTATCATTAGTTTTATAAGTCCAAATATATTTCATCAATTATTCTCCATTTAATAAGTACTTTGCAACTTAATTCTATCATAATAACACTTAAAAAGACACAACTTTGTGTGCCTCAACTAGTTTTTAACTATTTATTTTGTTTTTTTAATTCATAGATAACATCTGCCTGTTTGCAAACATTTTCCAAATGCGTAACTATAATTATTTATTATCTTTTTTATCGTCTTTAAAAGTTTCCTTTAAGACCGTACCAGCTGTGACTAAATTTTGCAAATCACTGGGTACAATTATCTTTGTAGAATTACCATTTGCTACTTCTACCATAGCATCGTAACTCTTAAGTTTAAGAACAGCTTCATCAACATCAGCAGCTTTTAATAGTTTTAAAGCATCAGCCTTAGCAGCCGAAACTTTCAAAATTGCTTGTGCTTCACCTTCGGCTTCGCGAATATGTGTTTCTCTTTTAGCGTCCGCTCTTAAAATAGCGCTTTCTTTTTCACCTTCGGCAATTAAAATGGCAGCTTTTTTCTCACCTTCAGCTTGTAGAATTTTTTCACGTCTTTCACGTTCAGCACGCATTTGTTTTTCCATGGCTTCTTGAATGTCTCTTGGTGGAATAATATTTTTAACCTCAACACGATTAACTTTTATACCCCAAGGATCAGTAGCTTCATCTAATATTGCACGCATTTTTGAATTGATAATATCACGACTTGTTAAAGTTTGATCCAATTCTAATTCACCAATAATATTTCTTAAAGTTGTCGCTGTTAAATTTTCAATAGCATTTACTGGATTTTCAACGCCATAAGTATACAATTTTGGATCCGTAATTTGAAAATAAACAACTGTATCAATTTGCATTGTAACATTATCTTTAGTAATAACTGGTTGTGGTGCAAAATCTTTAACTATTTCTTTTAATGTAACATCATTAGCAACTCTATCAATAAAAGGAATAACATAATGTACACCTGTTTGCATAGTTGTATGGTAACTACCTAATCTTTCAATAACTTTTGCTGTTGATTGAGGAATAATTCTTACTCCTAACACAATCACTAATAGAATTACTATTAAAATAATCCATCCCATATTAAACTTTCTCCTCTACTCGTTGGCACTTAAGTTTTACGCCATCTATTGCTAGTATTTTTACTTTTTCGTTTATTTTAATTTCGGTATCGCTAACCGCACTCCATCTTTTACCGTCTACTTTAACTTCACCAATCTTTAAAGGACCAATACTTTCAGTTACAATCCCTACTTCACCAATTACTCTATCCAAGTTTGTCGGAATAATTTGCTTATTTTTTATTTTATTAACAATGGTCTTAGTTAATAAAAGAGTAATAAAACTTACAACAACAAAGACACCAATCTGCCAAGAAGTATTATCGCTGAATAAGCTTACAAGAAAGCTTGACAAAGCTCCAATAGCAAACCAGATTGTTACCAAGTTAACAGTAACAAGTTCAATAAACACCAAAACAATAAATAACACTAACCAAGTAAATGTCATAACTAACCCACCTACCTAATTTAATTATACTATACTTTAACTACTTTTAGGATAAAATTAATTTATAATTCCAATCTTAAATAAACATCATCAACACATTGGCCATTTTCTTCTTTAACATTATTTTCTCTTTTATATTCACTAAAGCCTAATTTTTGAAAACAATGTAAACTTCGTTCATTATTAGAAAAAATGATTGCAATTAAACTTTTAAAATTTAACTCTTTTCGAGCATACCTAATTAATGTCTTTAAGGCTTCCAAGCCGTAGCCTTTATTTTGCATCCTATTCTTAATAGAAATTGCTATTTCCGCTTCATCAACACTTATCTTATCCAAACTAGCATTACCAATAAATTTATTTGAATCCTTTTCTATCATTGAAAAAACTAAATCATTATTTTCTAAGACATTATTTATCCAGCTCATTTCTTTTTCTCTAGAATACTCTTTTTCTTTAGTTAAAGTAAACTTTTGAATACTCTTATCATTAACTAATTCTAAATATTCATCAATTAATTTCATAGAAACTTTAGTAAATATAATATTTTTAGTTTCTAAAAGATTTATATTCTCCATAACATCACCTTTTCTAAAAATTATTTATAATTTAAAAAACATATTATTTATTTAATGCCAATTCTTTAATATTATCTAGAAATTCTAACTCTTTATCACTAAAAAAATCGTTATAATTCAATAATTGATCTTCCAAAATAATATCAATTTTCATTTTGACAATTTTCTTAAAATTCATTTTTTCTAAAAGCATTAATAATTTACTATTTCTTTTTTGATAAATAACGTCTATACTACTTTGCTCTCTTAATTTAAAAAAAACACCATCAAATAAAATATCTTGACAAAATTTACTAGACAAATCGCTATCGCTAAAATCAAAACCAAATTTTGCTTCTTGATTTAAAGATATCTCAGTCAAGGTACAAATATATAATAAAATATCAATTTTTTCAAATCCTAAAATAAATAGCGATAAAATTACATCTTCAGCGTTTATTTTTTCCATAAAACCAGCCTCACTTATATAACTTTTGTCATAAAATTATCCAAACACTAAATATTTAATTCTTTTTTACTATACAATAAAAAAATAGCAAACGCAACAATATTTACTATTTTTAAATTTCTTTGTTTTATGACTTTGATACGGCTTTAAATCACATAAACATTTAATAATCAAATATATTTTAATTAACTATAACTTTTTTATCATAATCGCCACTAACATCAGCATCATAAGGCAAAATACATTTTATCAATATCAATGAATGGTCAAAATTCATATTATATAATACTGGTATGTCTTTATCTTTAAATACTTTTCTATACGTTTCTTTATATTCATTATAATACTTCTTATCAATTAACTTGCCAATTATTATTCCTAGAACCAAAGACAAGATATTTCTATCTTTAAGTTTATTTGAAATTTTTTCTAAATTAATCGATTTAGTTATCATATCTTTTTAAAAATAATGATTTTATAATTAAACATTTCACTATTTCTTAGTAATGTTTTGTATACTTATCATCATAGATTTTATCAGTTATATTATTAGTGTAATTATTTTTTGCATTCGTTATATATTCATAATTATTGTAGTTGGTTGGGACCGATCCACCATCTACACGCTCTCTTGCCATCCTTATTAAGTATTTTATCATTTCTTGAAAATCACCCCCAAAATCAGGAAGGTTTCCTTCTCTAATAATGCTTTTAAGCGCTTCTTCATAAACATTATTTGGAGTCTCATTACGTGGCTTTGGTGGTTCAGTTTTTGGCGATTCAAATTTAGGTTGATTATCTTTTGAAGGGTTAGTTTGGAAAATTTTAGAATCATACTCTTTGCGTAAAGCATCACTTTTCAAACAGTCATATGCTTCAATAATTAGCTGTGATTTTTCATTTGCCTGTTTATCATTTGAATTTGTATCAGGATGAAATTTAGTAATTAATTTTTTAAAACTAGATTTGATTTCCTCGAAGGTTGCAAATCTATCAACACCTAATCTATCATAATAATTTTGCTTTTTTAAAATTTCTAGCTCAGTATCATCACTTTTTTTCACAAATTTAAATATTTTTAATATATCTCCATATGTAATAATTTTTTGATTAAAACTTGTTAAATCCATACTTTCTAATAAAATATTATTATTATCTAACTTAATTAAATCCAACATTAGCTAAATCATATTTTTCTAAAGGTAAGTATACTGCATTATAAGGATCATATACCATTACCTTTTCTTCTTCTATACAAAATAGAATAAAATTATTTTCCCCACTACTTCTTTCAATACTATTCCAAATATACATTTGCATTTTATCAATTTTTGCAATAAATAACCCTGCTATAAAAAGGCAAAAATCATAGCATACACCCTTTGGTTCAACTAAATCATTTCTAGTAAATTCATAAATAACCCTAAGCATTTCATCCAAAAATGTTTCATCTTGACTATGATGAAATTGGGATTGATGGCCATCTCTTTTATCTTGATCTACAACCACTTTTTTTAAAAAAATTTCTTGCGATAATTGTTGTAAGGAAATTTGATCATTAAGATATTTATCTATCATCGAAAAAGTCCCAAAATTATTTTCATTTAAATAATTACGCTTCAAATATTTTATAAATGCGACTATTACATCTGAAGTATCCAGACTCTTATTAGAAATATTAAATTTTATTTCTTTAGTAATTTCATTAATTGACTTTCCATTTCTAAAATTATTAACAATTGTCTCAAACAAGTCTTCCATTACTTATCATTCCTATTTTGATTATATCATACATGTCCAAATATTTTCAAACTTTTAGCTTTTCTTAACAGTGCAAAATTAATAAACAACAAACATACTTCAAAAATAATTTTCTAACAAAAATTATTTATTTCCAACTATAACTTTACCATCTAAATTGCATATATAACAATCAGGTAATCTTTTTTTCATATATTCTAAAGCATCTTTATTCTCTTCGATTTTTTTACCTACAAATAATCCTTCAATTAGTGATGAAGGTAAACCAAACATTATTGCATTTTCTCTATCAGTAGTAACTGCAGTTCTATTTATTCTATCATGATTTATAAATTTATCAACATACCTATAATCTAAAAATGTCTTTATAATTTCTTCATCAAAATCCAAATTCCAAATATCATTATATGCTAATTCTTTTGCATACGAAGAAGTCATATTTAAAATAAATTCATTTAGTAACTTTTATTTATCATCAAAAAAGAAAGTTAATTACTTTCCAAAATATTTAAGCATTAATTTTTTTCTATAATTTTATCAATAAAACACCAATTAATATCAACAAAGCTATGAATAGTTTTTTTATAAATTCTTCCTTATCTTTACCTATAAAATATTCGTAAATGACATTCAATATTGCTGTTAAAGTAAGTAAAGGAGCCACTACGCTAACGCTTCCCAATTGATAAGCCCTAACTGAAGAAACTAACATTAAAGTCCAACAAAAACTTGCTATAATAAACTTCTTTTTATCACAAGCATTATATTCATCAATTATATCTTGAACCTTATGTTTTTCCGCAAAAAACAATATAATGGCAGGACTACCAACTGTTATCATCGTATATATACCTAAATTAAAATTATCAGAAATATTTACATTAATCAACATTGCTATAGCAAACAATAAATTTGATATAAAAGACATAATAAAGTATTTATTTATAACAATTTTTCCTTTTTTAAATGTTAGTAATATATTTGAAAAAATAATTAAAAAAGCTCCTACTAACTTTTTTATAACTATCCCTTCATTTAAAAATATAATACAAAAATTACTAAAAAAACAGTCGATAATTGTTTTAGCATACTAAACGTAGAAGGGTCTAGCCCATATCTAGCCTCAATATTTAAACGATCAGTAAATGAATAAAATACAGCCACAACAATTAAAGTTAAATAAATAGAAGAACTTGTCGCAAATTTAAATTCAAACATTGGAATAAATAATATAGAAAATAAAAAAGTAAAAACTTCTATTAATATAGTTAAATTACCAGCATTTTTCATATTTCTATTACTTTTTTTAAAAGATTGTACAAAAACTACTGCCGATACTAAATATACTATTACCCATACTATCCAATTATCTAACATAAAAACATCTCATTCTATAATTAGAATATCATAAAAAGTAAAAATAATAATCTAAAAATTACCTTTTATATAAATTTTTAACATAAATATCTATTAAGTTTAGATAATTTTGATTTTTGGCAAGTTAGCTATATTCCAAAAAAGCATATCCTTAGACTAACTATCACATTTTAACTTTTCCGCTATATTTTTTATATAATTAAAAAATGTATTATTAATTACAGCGTCCCCATTAGATGTATTATTACTTTTTATAGTAATTACAATTTTTCATATTTTTAATCAAACCTTTAACGCATTATAGTTCTTCTTCTTTTATTAAGTTAGGAAATTTTATATATTTTGCTTATCTATTATTTATTAATACCTCCTATTGCATATTAATTTCAGTATCTTCATATCTTCTTAATATTAATCTTTTTGTTTACAATTTTAGATTTAGCATATTAGCAATTCCTAAATATTTTAGAATATTAATTAGCAAAAAATTGTAAGTAGCAAAAAACTCGCAGCCCTTTATTTATAAGGCTTTGCGAGCTTATTTACCTCAGCATTGTTTATATTTCTTACCAGACCCACATGGTCTTTGGTATTGGAAATTTTGGCAGCTTTTCTAAGCACTTGGCTCGTTAATTCAGCACTTGGTTGCACCCCAGAGCACTCCGTAGCACCCGACAAACCTAGCAGAACTTATCTAAATTTTAATTTAATTTTCCATAATACATATCGCTAAACATTCCATTTTTTTCTATAAGATCATCAAA
>CAKOKF010000031.1 GCA_934090775.1 uncultured Bacilli bacterium | reverse complement strand
CATAAGTTAATATTTTTTAACACAACTAAGCAAAACATTTATTTCTTCAAATAAATTATCATAGTTAAAACATTATTTTTAAAATCACATGTCATCATACCACCTGTCATTTTTATTAAAGACCTGGCAATAGCAAGACCTAATCCCCTACTTTTGCTCCCACTCTTAACGGTATAATACTTATCAAATAACTTAGATACATTTACATTATCCAAATTAGTCGTATCATTACTAATTTTTATTACCCCATTATCATCTAAAGAAATAATTAAAAAAGTCTTACTATACTTAATTGCATTAGAAAAAACATTATCTAAAACTCGTACAAGCAAATCTTTATTTATTAAAACTCTTATCTTTGCAGTCGTTATATTTACCTTAACTTCTAACTTTTTATCTTTAATTAAAGGATAAAAATTAAGTAAAGTATCTTCTAAAATGCTATTTACAAGTATATTTTCTTTATAATCCTTATTTAAACTATTTGTCTTACAATAAAGAAATAAATCATCGGTTAAATTTACTAACTCATTAGTCTTCTTCATCATAATTTGAAAATATTCTTCATTATACTTTTTATCTGCTTCTAACAACTCAAGATATCCTTTAATAACCGTTAAAGGTGTTCGAATATCATGAGTCATATTAGTTATTAATGCTTCTAAAGTACTAGTATGTTTCTGATATTTTATCTCTTTTTGTCTTAATGTTTTCAAATAATCATTTAACTCTTTCACAAAACTTTGTATTCTTCTACTATGACTAGATACCGTAACAATTCCATTAGTATCGTTATCTAAAATAAATTGTAAAGACGATTTTATCTCTTTAAACGAAATACTCGTAATAGCCTTATCAACAAGAAAAAAGACTATAATAAGTATTAAAATTATGATTAAAATAATACTCATTATAATCAAATCCTTTCTAATTAATTTGTTTTTTCCTAAATAAAATTATACCATAAGTCGTTAGAAAAATTGATAGTATTATACTTACTATAGGTAAAGTATGAAGAGAATCTTCTAAAGAACTAATTTTATAAACTTCACCCATAGGAGTAATATTAAGAATAAAATCATAAAAATATTTATAAAGGCCATAGGTCGAGCGATAATCAATAGATACTAAATCAATAGAGCGCATTTGCCATACAATAGTAATAAAATTAACTAAAGAACTGCCGAGAGTCGATGCAAAAGTCATAGTAACAAATGTATACACACTTGAGATAAAAAGAATAACTAAAAAAGATAGAAAGAAAAACCAAATAACATCTTGCCAAGTACTAGCAATACCTGTACCTCCTAAAATTAAATATATTAGTAAAACGCCACTTAAATAAAAGAAAGAGAAAATGATATTAACTAAAATACTAGTTAGTAGATTAGCTAAATAAATGTTAGGGCGAGAATGGCCAGTAATAATTTGATTCTTAACCGTGCCATGACGATAAAAAGCATTAAAGAAGAAACCTAGAAAAATAGGTAAAAAAAGAAAACCAACATAATTATGCATAAAGATAACACTACCTAATTGATTAGGACAATCAACACAAGCTAAGGGTTCAAAACCATTCGTATTGATATAACTATAAATTCCGATTAAAAATATTAACCATCCTAAAATATAAAAAGTCTTGCTTCTCCTTAAACGATAAAGATTAGCACTAATAAGTTTAAGCATCTTGTCCTCCCATTAAATTTAGATAATAAGTTTCTAAATGTTCTTTAATTTCTTCCAGCGATAAAATATCAACTCCATTTTTACTTAATAAGATAATTAAATTAGTCACATTTTTCACATCATAAACAATAATCGTCTTTTTATCAACCACTTCATACTCATAATTTTTTCTTACCAGTATTGACACCATTTTCGTTATATTATTAGTCTTTATAATAATTTTCTCACGTAAAATCTCATTTAATTTATCTTTAGTTATTTCTTTTATAAGACTCCCCTTTTTAATAAAACCATAAGTTGTTGCCACTTTCGATAATTCATCTAAATTATGAGAAGATATTAAAAAAGTTATTTTATTTTCTTTATTTAATTTTAAAATAAGTTCTCGTAAGAAAATAATTCCTTCGGGATCAAGACCATTGGTTGGCTCATCTAATATTAAAAAGTCGGGACGACTCACTAAAGCGATTGCTAATTCTAATCGTCTTGCCATTCCTAGCGAAAAATATTCGGCATGTAACTTACCCGTATCAGCTAGACCAACTAGCTCTAAAAGACTTTTTATTTCTTTATCATCGATTGGTAAACCAAAAGTTTTGTAAGCAATAACTAAGTTATCATAAGCAGAAAAACTTGGATAAAAACTACATCCTTCAAGCGAGGCATTTATTCTTCTTCGTTGTCTTGCTATTTCTTTACTATTATAGGGTGTAGCAAAAAGCTCATAAGTGCCATGACTTGGAGTTTGCAAACCAGTTATTATTTTCATAATAGTCGTTTTACCAGCCCCATTATTACCAATCAAACCATAAATGTCGCCTTGCTTAATTTGTAAATTCACATTATCTAAAACCATAGTATCGCCATAATACTTAGATAGATTAGTAATTTTTAAAATATTTGTCATCTCTAATCATTCCTTTCTATCTATAATTATAACTTAAAATAATTAACAAAACGGTTAAAAAAAGGTTAAGATTTAGTTAATATTATCGCTATTTAACATTATTAAACTATCTTCATTAATAAAAAAAAACTATAGCCAAATTAAAAGGCCTCTACCTCATTTTTGATAGAAGTCCTTTTTTATAACTTTTTTGTCTTTTAACTTATTTCCAATAGCCTAATCTTTCAGCTTATAACCGATTCCCCAAATAGCTTCAATATACTTGATACCTGTATAGTCTTTTATTTTTCGATTTAAATTACTTATATGAACTTTTAGAGACGCATCATCACCATCAAAAGTATCATTTTCAATAAGATCTAAAAGACTGTTTTTAGATAGAACCTTATCTTGATTGATAATTAATTGTTTTAAGATAGCATACTCCGTTTTCGTAAGTTTTATTTTTTTATCTTCGATATATAAATAAGGAAAATTAGTGTCTAAACGTAAATTTTTATAAATTAGCTGAGCCTTTGGAGTGACTGTTTTCTTCCTTAAAATCACTTGAATACGCGCTAAAAGTTCGGCATTAGAAAAAGGCTTAGTTATATAATCAATGGCACCATTTAA
The DNA here is from genome assembly GCA_934090775.1 of uncultured Bacilli bacterium. GTDB lineage: Bacteria > Bacillota_I > Bacilli_A > RF39 > UBA660 > CAG-605. The sequence continues at coordinate 8,718 of CAKOKF010000031.1, read as the reverse complement.
AAGATTATTGACTTTATCTTCCACGCTTTCTTTAGCACTCAGGACAATAATAGGAATATTATTAACTTTAGTGATTATTTCTTCACCGCTAATTCCAGGAAGCATTAAATCTAATAAAATTAAATCCGGTTCCTCATTTTCCAACACTAAAAGACATTCCGTCCCTGAATAAGCTGATATTACTTCATAATGATTATCGATCAATAACTTTTTAACTAAATTATGAATATCGTTATCGTCTTCAACTAATAATATTTTAACCATAATCCCACCTGCTTTTTTATTTATTTTAAAATATTTTTAATTTTATCTTTAATACTATCTTTATCATAGCCTAATTTTTGCATGCTTGTTTGAACTGTGCCACTTGGCATAATTGCATCTAGACCAATTATATTTTCATAATTAGTATAGCGGCACCACATATCTTTACCTGTTGATTCAATTACAATAATTTTACCAACTAAGAGATTGTTTATATCGCTAGTATTCATTTTATCTAAAATATTTTTACAAGGAACTGATACTACTCTTAAATCAATACCTTCTAGGGCTAGTTCTTCAGCTACTACTAAAGATAAAGTAACATCAAAACCGCTACTAAGAATAGTGGCTACCCCACTTTTACTCTCTCTAATTATATAAGCCCCATGACTAACACTAGAAGCCTTACTTCCTTTTAAAATATGGGTTATTTCATTACTTAAAAGTAAACAGGTTGTCTTCTTACATTTTAAAATAACATCCCAACAACCAATTACCTCATTAATATCACTAGGTCTAAAAACTAAAACATTGGGTATATTTCTTAAGATATTTAAAACTTCAAAACTAGATTCTACTGCTCCTTTTTTGGAGTTGCTAAAACCATCATGAGTAAAAATATAACAAACTGGTAAATCCATAAGAGAATTCATTTTAATATCCTCTAGCATGTAATAAGCGTATCTTAAATGGGTGGCACCAAAAGTTTGAAACCCATAAGAAGAAATACCACTTAAGATACTGCCCATTGCGGCTTCACGAGCACCGAAAGTTATGTTGCGCCCTAGATAATTTTTGGCTGTGAAATAAGCTTCTTTATTTAAATTTACACGACAGCTAGAAGCCATATCACTGGAACCTCCTAAAATAAAAGGAGTCTTATCAGCGATAATATTTAATATTTTCTTATTAGATTCAGTCATTTCTTCTTGATAAGTATTTTGAATTTTAAAACTATTAAGGTCTAAGTTAAGATTGATACTTTTATTATCAGCAAAATTCACTAACATTTTTAGTTCTTTTGACGGATATTTGGCCATTGCATCGTGATACTCTTGCCATAATTTATATTTCTTAAGAATTCTATTTTGAATAAGCTTGCGATAACTATCTAATAATTTATCATCAACTTGAAACTTTTCAGTACTAAAGCCATATTTTCTTTTTAAGTTTTCTAAGTCATCTTTAGTTAAAGGATGATCATGAACGACATTAGTGTTTTGATTAAAGGAGTCTTTACCAATTACGGTTTTAATTTCTATTAAACTAGGTTTATTAGTAACTCTTTTAGCTCTTTTAATAGCTTTATCAATTTTATCAACGGATGAGCCTTCAGCGACATAATCCGTTTGCCAACCTAAACTAGAAAATTTCTTTAAAACATCATCTATACTAGATTTTTCGATATTATTATCCATTGTCATGTTATTAGAATCATATAGTACTATTAAATTACCCAAATTATAGAGTCCTGCTAAAGAGGCAGCTTCCATAAGAATACCTGATTCTAAATCGCCATCACTAACAAGGCAATATATATAATGACCAACTAATTTTTGACTTTTTATATATTTATTTAGTAAGTTCTCATAATACTTTTCGGCAATTGCCATACCGACAGCACCACTAAATCCATAACCGACAGGACCAGTAGTTAAATCGATACCACTTGTCTTTAACATATCGTTTAGAAGCGGAGTTTTACTGTCTACTTGCCCAAAGTTTTTTAAATCATCTAAAGTTATATCATAGCCGGCCATAAACATATTAGCATAAACTAAACCGGAAGCATGCGCTGCTGATAAAACCAAACGATCACGATTGAGCCAATGTGGATCACTTGGCATTATATTTAAATGACGAGTAAATAAAGTATAAATAATACTACTAGCTCCTAGAGAAATTCCAGGATATCCAGCTTTAGCAGCATCGATCATATCAACACTAAGTATGCGCAATAAATTTAAATATTTTTTAGTATCTTCTCTCATAATCCCACTTTATCCTTTTTCTATTTATTTTTAATTCTTTTTGTTTAATAAATCAGCACATAATTTATATAATTTAGCCATAGCGTCTTTATTATCATTTTTAGCCATGTTACTTTGCATAGCAAGCAGTACCTTTGGATTATTAACAATATTTTTTATCTCTTGGGCTAATCCAAAAGAAGTACGAAAGCGTTTACCATAACCATTTTTGGTAAAAAATTTATAATTAGCAATTTCTTGACCACCGCTAGCATTTATCATCATGATTGGTTTATGAAAATATAAACATTCGGTAGATTGGGCTCCGCCTGGTTTAGAAATAACAAAATCACTTATTTGTAAAATTTCAGGTACGTTAGTAACAAAACCTAAGGTATGAACATTATTTATATTATGTTTTTTTATATAATTATCGATAATTTCTTTACTTTTTTTATTGTTTCCTGCAATGTAAATAATATCTAGATTTAAATTTAATTTCATAATTCTTTTAATATAAGGTATAGAGGCTGTGGAACCATTGCCACCACCACCAAAGAAAGTACACACTAAACGATCGCCTTTGATTCCCAACTTTTTAAGAAGATTTTCTTTTTTAAAATTATGATTTGTAATTGGTGCGATGGGAATTCCTAAAGGTTTTATTTTATTCTTATCAATGCCTCTTTTAACTAGGAATGGTACTTCACTCTTGTCACCAACAATTAAGTAATCATCACATTTATAATCATTTAACCATAGCTCGCATGATTCATAATCAGTAACGACAGTTATTAATTTAGAATTAATTAAACCTTTGCGGTTATAATGGCTAATTAAACTACTACCAAAGAAATGAGTAGCAATAGTCAAATCAGGTTGAAATTCCATTAAAGCTTTACGCATTTTTTTGTTTTTAAATAAGACTGTTGAAATATGATCTACAACATAACCGCCTACAACAGTGTTACTACCTTTATAAAACATATCATGGATGATAGGTGTTTTCAACATAAAAAAGGAGTTAACTTTTTGACTTATTTTACCTATTAAAGGCATAGCATAATCCATTAAGTCAATACATTTAATTTCCAAAGTATTATCTTGACTCAAAAAATATCTTTCAATATATTTGCCAATAGCTTTATGACCATTACCATATGATGCATAAATTATTAATATTTTCTTTTTCATAACGTATCCTCTAACTCATTATACTAAAAGTTTAAAAAAAAGTATATATAAACAAATATACTCATTATCTTAAATTAAATTTCCAAAAGAAAAAAGTACTAACGGATAGTACCTTTATAACCATACATTATAAGTAATCATTAACATGGCAAGGATTAAGCCAATTATCCAGAACATCTTAACGATATCATTTTCTTCCCAACCTAGTTTTTCAAAATGGTGATGTAAAGGTGCCATTTTAAATATCTTTTTATGGAATTTTCTAATAGCGATTATTTGAATTAGGCTTGATAAAGTTTCAACAACAAAGACACCACCGACAACGGCAAGCGATAACTCGTGACGAGTTAGAATGGCAATGGCAGCAAGAGAACCACCTAAAGCAAGAGAACCAGTATCGCCCATAAATACTTTTGCAGGATGCGTATTAAATACCAAGAAACCAAGAAGCGAACCGATTAGAACAAAACAAAAGATAGCAATTTCTTGATAACCAGCAAGCCAAGTAGTATTCCAAGCAATAAGACCATAAGCTAGAAAAGCGATTGCTGATAAGCCACCAGCTAAGCCATCTAATCCATCTGTAATATTAACCGCATTGGAAGAACCAACAAGTAAAAATAAAATAAATAAGCCATAAGTCCAGCCCATATAAATATAAAGGTTAATGGCGGAAATTCTAATCTCTGGTACGCCGCCGTTACGAATAAAGATATAAAAGAATACTAAGGCGATAACAGTTTGCATTAAAAGTTTAAACATGATACTTAAACCCTTATTATTCTTAAATACTATTTTTAGTAAGTCATCAGCAAGTCCTAAAAGAGCATAACTGATAAAAACGAATAAAACGATCATCAAGTTAGAAGTCATTTCAATACTGCCACGGAACCACAAAAGTAACAAACTAATAATGGTTGGAATAATAAAGATTAAACCGCCAATAGTAGGAGTGCCATTCTTCTTTAAGTGTCTTTCTCCTAAAGTCAAACTAACACTTTGACCAAAATGTAATTTTCTTAAAAGAGGTATTAAAATAACACCGGTTATTATCGATAAAACAAAGCCTAGCATTAATGCCATTGCAGCTTTTGCTAATATTAACATAATTTTCACGTCCTTAAAACTATTATACTATATTTTTCTTGTAAACACAGTTTATAATTATAATTTATTTACACTTTACTTGTCAATCGCCTAACATTAATTTGACAGTAGAACCGTCGCTGACGTAATATTCGGGTTCTGGTGATTGGTAAATTATTTTGTTTCCTTCCCCCGAATATTCAATTTTATAATCCTTTAATATAGTGTTAGCTTCTTTTATAGTTTTGCCAATTACATTTGGTAATATACTGTACTTGGTATCTAACCAGTTATAAGTCTTAGGAATCGTTTCTTTACTCTTGGGAATATTATTCATTTCAATATAAGAGGAAAAGATAGCTTTTGCAATTGGGGCAGCAACCACGCCACCATACTGAGTTACTCCTTTAGGATTATCGATCGCCACATATAAAACGATCTCTGGATCATCGGCCGGTAAGAAGCCAATGAAAGATAAAATATAATTGCCAACCATATAACGACCATTATTTACTTTTTGAGCCGTTCCGGTTTTGCCACCAATGCGGTAGTTTTCAATATAAGCATTACGTCCGGAACCATGAGCAACAACATTTTCTAAAGCAAAACGAACTAATTTAGATGATTCTTCCGTAATAACTTGTCTTACTGCTGTTGGGTTTATTTCGCTAATTGTTTCTTTGGTAGTAGCATTCTCCACTCTTTTAACTATATAAGGTTGATATAAAGTACCACCATTAACAGCAGCGGAAACACTTCTTACTTGTTGAATTGGCGTTACCGAAACACCTTGTCCGAAAGCAGTAGTTGCTAGTTCCACATTACCGACTTTATCTAAATCGAATAGAATTCCTTTGGCTTCACCGGTTAAATCAATACCGGTTTTCTCTCCAAAGCCAAAATCTTTAATATATTGGAATAGTTTTTCTTTTCCTAAACGGAAACCTAAGTTAACAAACCCTGGGTTGCAAGAGTTTTCAACAACATTCAAGAAGGTTTGAGCACCATGTCCACCTGATTTCCAACAATGAATAGTCGCCCCGTCAACATTGATACTACCTGAATCATAAAAAGTATCGGTGAATAAATTAACTACACCTTCATTAATTGCGGCAGAAAGGGTCGTTATTTTCATTGTTGAACCAGGTTCGTAAGTCATCCAAATAGGTAGATTACGACTTAAAACCTCTTGCGTATAAGTTTGATACTCATTAGGATTATAACTAGGTCTACTTGCCATTGCTAGAATTTCGCCCGTCTTGGGATTCATGGCAATGGCTAAAGCATGCTCTGGATTATATTTAGCTACTGCATTATCCAGTTCTCTTTCTACCGATTGCTGTAAATCTAAATCAATAGTTAAATAAACATTATTACCACTGATGGCTTCTTTATATTCTTCAGCTTTATTAAGTCTATTTCCTTTGGCATCACTGTAATACTTAATAGAGCCACTGGTACCTGTTAGTTCCTCATCATACTTAAGTTCTAAACCAGATAAACCTTGATTATCGATACCAACATAACCTAAAACATGACTTAATAAATCATCATAAGGATAGTATCTTTTAGCTTCTTTAAGTAAATAGACTCCATCATAATTATAACTATTTATTTTGTCCGCTATCTCAAAAGATAACTGTCTACCCTCAGGATGAACTCTTTCGATTGAAGTTTTCTTACTAACATGTTTATACATTTCTTCATAAGAAACTCCTAAAATCTCACTTAAAGTTTTAGCTACTTCTTCCTTATTTTTAATTTGATTAGGAACTAAGTACAAAGAAGTTGTTGTAATATTACTAGCTAGAACTTTACCATTACGATCTAAAATAAGACCGCGATCGGGAGTTATTGGTAAATTACGTTGCCATAAGTCATTAGCTAAACTATTTAATTTTTGATATTGAAAGACTTGAATATAAAAAACTTTTAAAATAACTGCTATTAAAAGTAAAGTTACAAATAATACTACTATTCTAATTCGAAAATGTTTATCTTGATAAAACACAAAATCACCCTAATTAATAATATTAAAAAAAAGAAAAATTATTTAATGTAAATATATTATTTGATAATTTTTTCTTTTATATTGTAAGTTAGGGATGATAATATCAAGAATTATTATTAATAATTAAATTAATGTGACTGTAAGGTCGTCATGATATCTAAGTATAATTTATTGTTATCAAAGTTTTCTAAATACCATTTAGCATCTTTAAATGCTTGAAGCCATATTTTACTATCTCTTTTAATATTAGCGATTTTAAAATGCATATCACCACTTTGTCTTTCGCCAAAAATATCACCTTCGCCCCGCATTTCAAAATCTTTTTCACTTATATAAAAACCATCGTTACTACTTTCAAGAACCCGTAGTCTTGGTTCGTCTACTTTACTAATTAAGAAGCAATAGCTTTGAAAAGTATTACGACCAACGCGACCACGTAGCTGGTGTAAGGTAGCTAAGCCAAAAAGATTAGCATTGTAAATTAACATGACAGTAGCGTTACTAACATCAACCCCTACTTCGATAACGGTTGTTGATACTAAAATTTTAATATTACCCTCTTTAAAATCATCTATTATTTTATTTTTAGCATTTTTATTCATTTTGCCATGTAAGATACCAACTGAATATTTGCCTTGGAAAGCAAGATTAAATTTTTCTTCTAATTTCTTAATGTCATCTAAATCGTTGTTGGTTGATTCAATTAAGGGAGCGACAACATAGACTTGGTGACCCATTTTTAAGTTTTCATAACATACTTTTAAAGCTGTGATAATATCTTTATCAAGAAGAAATTTAGTAATAATACTTTTTCTTCCATTTGGTTTGGTTTTAATTAAAGATAGGTCCATATCACCATATAAACCTAAAGCATAAGTTCTTGGAATGGGAGTTGCACTCATATAGATAACATCAACCCCATGACCTTTATTTTCAATAATATTGCGTTGATTGACACCAAAACGATGTTGTTCATCGGTAATTACTAAGCCTAAGTTTTTAAATTCGACTTTTTCGTTTAACATAGCATGGGTACCAATTAAACAATCAAGATGTCCTAGGGCTAAATTTAAAAGAACTTGTTTTTTTTCGGATTTACTCATATTGCCAACAATTAAACCAAATTTAACTTGCGGAGCCATTTTTTTTAAAGATTCATAATGTTGACGAGCAAGGACCTCGGTAGGAGCCATTAAGGCACTTTGATAACCAGCGATAGTATTCATAACAATAGCACATAAGCCAACTACCGTTTTACCACTACCGACATCTCCCAATACGAGCCTATTCATCTTAATGGGACTAGTCATATCCTTATATATAGCATTTACAGCCTCTAATTGATCAGGAGTTAGACTAAAAGGTAAACTTTGAATAAAGTTATCAACGTCCGATCTTGGGACTTCCTTTTTTAAACCTTGATTTTTATTTCTTAAAGATTTTAAATAATTAATTTTAAAAGCAAAGACAAAAAATTCTTCATAAATTAATTTTAGCTTAGCTTGTTTTAAAGTCTTAGGATCGTTTGGTAAATGGATATTTTTTAAGGCTTCTTCTTTCATTAGAAAATGATATTTATCATTAAAAACTTTAGGAATATAATCATCTATAATAAAACGTGACTCTAGACTACTTTTCATTAAATTTCTTAACATCTTATTATTAATACCACTTACAAGATGATAAATAGGAATAATTTCATTTTTATTTAGGACTTCTAAACTAATATCACTGGCTGTAAAAGCATTACGTAGGGAATCATAATGACCCGTAATGCTAATGTAAGAGCCGGGTTTTATTCGTGATTTTAAATAACCTCGATTAAAGATACTGACGTTTAACATAGTACCATTATATAAACACTTCATACTAAGACGGTTTAAGTGATTATTCATATAGGTAACAGTAGGAATACTGGCTACCTGGACATTAATCGTACCTTTATCATTTATGCAACTTGCTAAATCACCTAATTTTACAATTTCATAACGATAAGGATAGTATTCTAACAGTTCACTAAAAGTGGTAATATTTAGCTTTTTTAACAATAGTAAACTTTTATCTCCTAATCCTTTTATTTCTTCTAAATTCATTGCCATCACTAGCAAAATTATAACAAAAAAGCATTGACAAAACTACCTTTTTTTATTAGTATATTAGATACCAATTTGCGTTACTGCAAGTTGGTGCTAG
>CAKOKF010000030.1 GCA_934090775.1 uncultured Bacilli bacterium | reverse complement strand
CTCTTATTAATTATAACATAAGTTTTAGATACTTTATTTTAACTACTTATGGCTCTTTTCTATACACTGCTATGAATGCCCTATATTATCCATTAATAACTTAGTACTTTCCCAATTTTTTTCTAATGCTGATTATTTTTTAATTAAACCATTACCTTTGCGAACAATTATTTTATTTAAGTAATCATTTCTTTCTATTATTTTTTCATTCATCAAAAGTTCCTCTTTCCTTTTATTGAAGTTTTTTGCCGTTTACGGCAGTTTTGTTCAATGAAAACAGTTATATCTTAAATATAATTAATTTTTTTCACGAGAAAAAGCTAAATAAGAAAAAAGACATAGAAATCAATTTTCATTTTCTACGTCTTTAAGTATTTTTAATTATTTTTACTGGCGATATCTTTATAGAAGTTATATCTTTCTTTAGCATTATTTACTTGAATATCTAGAAGTTCTTTGGCAAGTTCATGATCTTTTTTCATTAAACTACTATATCTTACTTCATTTTTTAAGAAGTCTTCATATTTAGTAAAGTCTGGTTCTTTAGAATCGATATATAATTTTTTATCTTCAGGTACATAACGCATTAAGTTAACATAACCACACTCGACAGCTAGTTTTTCTTCATTTATAGAGTTAGACATACCACCATGAAGTCCTTGTTCAATACATGGACAATAGCAAATAATTAAACTTGGTCCATTATGAGATTCAGCTTCTTTCATAGTTTTAATAGTTTGCATGAAGTTGGCTCCGAAAGAGATACTACCGATATAACAGTTTGGATATGACATGGCTATTCTAAATAAGTCCTTCTTAGCCGTCTTTTTACCCATGTTAGCAAATTCAGCAACGGCTCCTACACGACTTGATTTCGATGCTTGACCACCGGTATTAGAATAAACCTCAGTATCTAAAACTAAGACATTAACATTTTCACCACTAGATAAGACATGGTCGATGCCCCCGAAACCGATATCATAAGCCCAACCATCGCCACCAACGATGAAGACGCTACGAGCAACCATATATTCTAGGATATCTTTTAAGTCTTTTGGAATTTCCATTGTTTGTAATTTATCAACGATTTCCTTAGTTACATCATAGTTATTCTCATTTTCTAACCATTTATTTAGTAACTCTTTTACTTCGTCATTTACACAATCGATTGACTTAGTAATAATATCATAAATACGTTTCTGAGTATTTTTATAAGTTAAATACATACCATAACCGAATTCAGCATTATCTTCAAATAAGGAATTAGCCCAAGGGATTAAGTATGGAGTTGATGGAGCCGAACCACCGTAAATTGAGGAGCAACCAGTCGCATTAGCAATAACTAATTTTTCGCCAAATAATTGACTTAACATTTTTAAGTATGGAGTTTCACCACAACCAGCACAAGCACCGCTAAATTCGAAACATGGTTTTCTTAGAGAGGCACCCTTTAAAGTAAATCTATCAAAAATTTCAGGATTTTGATGGTCTTTGAACATTTTATCCGCATAGTCTTGGGTTTCGTAAGTTGCTTCGCCAAATTCTAAAGCTTTCTTACCGGCCTTACCAAGACAAGCATTGATACATAAACCACAAGAAGTACAGTCAGCTTCACTAACCACAATTTCATAATTATAATCGGTATGTCCTAGGACTTTAATACCTTTTTCAGTATCTTTAGCCTCAGTTATAATTGGACGAATAACAGCATGAGGACAAACAGTTGCACACATTCCACATTGAATACAATTTTCCGGAATCCATTTTGGAACCATATTAGTTATTTTACGTTTTTCATTAGCCGCTAGGCCATTAGGGAAAATACCGCTTTTATAAGCCAAGAGATCAGAAACTTTAAGATTATCCCCTTCTCTTTTATTAATTAAAGTAAAGATATCATCATGAGATTCATTTTCTTCTTTTTTCGTAAATTCACCTTTAACAAGGATAACACTCTTAACAGCACTACTTAAAGAATTAATATTAGCATTAACGATATCATCACCCTTCGTACCAAATTTTTTACGAATAGAATCTTTAATATAGTCTTCAGCATCATTAAATCCCATTAGTTTTAAAATAACTATTTCCATTATTTTACTAATCTTACCTTTAATACCATTTTCTAAAGCAATTTTATCAGCATCAATTAACAGTACTTTAATATTTTTATTCTTAAGTAATTCTTTGGCTTTATTAGGTAGAACTTCATCTAATTCATGGGATTTCTTATTAGTATTAATTAAGCAAATACCATTTTCTTTTAAATTACTAAACATATCAAAGTCTTTTAGATAAGCATCTTTAGTAATAACAAGTAATGATGGATGTGCTACATAATAAGGAGCATTAATTGGTTTACTTGACATTCTTAAGTTTGATACAGTTACCCCACCAGATTTTTTACTATCATATTGGAAGTAACCTTGAACGTGTAAGTCTTTTTCTTCGCCAAGATAATGCATAATATCTTTAGAAGTTGAAACCATACCATCAGAACCATAACCATAGATAATAATTTCTTTATCAGCAACTTCAATATCCATAGGTACTTTAGCTAAGCTTAAATTAGTCACATCATCATTAATACCAATCGTAAAGTTATTTTTTAACTCAGTGGCTAACATTTTATAAACGCCAGCGATATCACTTGGAGTCGTATTTTTACTAGATAAACCATAACGACCCCCAACGATCTCTATATTTTTATCATGTAAAGCAGCTACGACATCTAAATATAATGGTTCGCCAATGCTACCTGATTCTTTAGTTCGATCTAGGACAGCAATCTTTTCAACTGTACTTGGTAAAACTTTAGTTAAATAATCTTTACTAAATGGACGATATAGATGAACTTCAATTAAACCATAAACATTATTTTCTTTATTTAATTCATCAATAGTAAGTTTTACGGTATCACAAACACTACCCATGGCAACAATGACATATTTTGCCGTCTTTGAACCATAATAGTTAAATGGTTTATAATCAGTATGCATGATATCATTGATTTTCGCCATATAATTATTTACAATATCAGGAATCTTATTGTAATCATTATTACGAGCTTCAACACTTTGGAAATAAATATCTTCGTTTTCAGCCATGCCTCTTTGGTAGCCGCAGCCAACATTTAGAGCATGTTTTTTGAAAGCATTTACTTTATCAAAATCAACTAATTTTAGAAGTTCTTCATCTGGTAGTTCTTCAATACTATTTAATTCATGACTAGTTCTAAAACCATCAAAGAAGTGTAAGAAAGGAACACTTCCCTCGATGGTTGATAGATGCGCAACGGCTGCTAAGTTTTGAGCATCAAAGACATTAGTTGATGCGAGTATTGCAAAACCAGTTCCACGAGTGGCATAAATATCACTGTGATCGCCAAAGATTGATAAAGCGTGAGTGGCAACCGTACGAGCCGCCACATGTATTACCCCTGGTAAGCCTTCGCCAGCTATTTTATACATATTAGGAATCATTAAAAGAAGTCCTTGGGATGCTGTAAATGTTGTAGCAAGAGAGCCACTAATTAGGGCTCCGTGCATAGCCCCAGCCGCGCCAGCTTCACTTTGCATTTCCACAACTTCAACTGATTCATTAAATAAGTTCTTTTTTCTTAATTTTAAATTATCGATATTACTAGCCATCGGACTAGATGGTGTAATAGGATAAATTGACGCAATTTCTGTAAATAGATTAGCAATATTACTACAAGCAGTATTACCATCAACTATTTTTCTCATATTTTACCTCTTTTCTTTACCTTTTAATTATATATCATCTTTAATAGTTTTGCTATAGAAAAGATATGCATTTTTTATCACACCATTAAACATAAGTCTTATCTAACCATCATCATTAATTCATACAATTTGCTAATAATGTCTCGCATATTTAGATAATTATTATTTTACAATACCACAAGTACTATAATCATCCGCTTCCTGGTATAAATCTTTATTCAAGTTATCCATTTCTAATTCCAAGGATGTTAATTTTGTACTATTTATTTTATAAGTCACACTATCATCCACTAATTTTTTGTGTATTACAAACACAATAGTGCAAAATGACTTGCTATCGCATACAAAAAATGACTATTGCTAGCCATTTTAATCCTCTTTTATATTACAAGTATAATTATTACTTTCTAAATGTGCTTTTATATCCTCTTGAGATGTTAAGTTAGCAACATTATCAATAGAAGATTCTTTATTAGCTCTTCTATTAACTTCTTCTAAAGTATAGCCCTCACTTACTAAATTATTTTTAATACTTATATAATCACTATCACTTAAATAAGTACGCAGTACTTTTAAAGTTCCATTTTTTAAGACTTTTTGATTATTAAATTCTAAAGTATAAGTATTACTTTCTAATAAAGTTTTGCTGTTTTCATCGGTAGTAACTACCGTACTACTGCATACTAGAGTAGTAAGTTTTTCTACTATATTTAAATCGACTGTGTATTCAGCGGCATTACCTAAATTATCTTTAGCCGTTACACTAGCATTTATTGTTCCCGGATTCTTAGTATCTACTTCATTAGTTAATTCATAAGTGCAGCCTGATATATCTTCACATTTTTCTACTAACATATCTTTAGTAATTATGGTCCCTTCATCAAATTCTTTATTTTCTTTAAAGGTAACAACAGGAGCTTTAGTATCATTTATAGTTATTGTTCCCGTTTTAGTGGTCTTTCCATAACTAACTGTATATTGATAAGTTCCTATTTCTTCTTTTACTTTAGATAAGTCTAAGGTATAGTCAGGCTCACTTATATCCGTTAAATTAATATAACTACGGACGGAAGCAGGAATTTCTTCACCATATTCAACGGTAATGTTTTTGGTTTCAAAATTACGAGGATTATTACCAAACATATAATAATAAACGCCGTAGCCGCCCCCACAAAGCACTAAAATTAAGAAAACACTTAAAATGATATTAGTAATTAATTCTCTTTTAGTCATAATTCGAACTTTTTTACCATTTTTATTAACTATCTTATTTTCTTTAACATTTATATCGATTGATTCGGGCATTTTCTCAGTTAAAATATTAACGTTACCATTATTTATGGTAGCAACCGCTACTGTTCCTTTTTGTGATTTAGTAACACTAGTTTCTTCTATTTTAATATTAGTTGAATTACTAGGATTGGTTATTGGATTAGAATTATTAATTGTTTGATTAGGGCTGCTAATAGTTTTAGTAGCTTCATTTGATAAGGAAGCATTATTAGGATTAATATTTATATTAGGGTTTTGATTAAAGATATTACTATTTACTAAGTTTACTTGATTATTAGTAGAAGAATTATTTGCAGGAATATTAGCTTGAGTACTGTTATTAGAAGTAACTACTGGGCCATTTGCTACATTAGTATTATTTGGTATATTAATATTATTAGGTATGTTAGTACTAGCTATATTACTAGTAGTATTGATACTATTATTATTAGGAATATTAACTGAATTTTGATTTATATTATTTAAATTATTAGCATTATTGGTGTTACTATTAATATTATTATTCATAACTTTAACCTCTTCTTATCTTAATTTAATTATAAACTAAATAATTTATTTTGACAATGAAAAATAGACTCTATTAAAAGTCTATTTACCATTATTTGGTCCTTCATGAAATCCTAATTCTCTAATTAATTGTTTTTCTTCCATTTCTATTTTACTTGTAGTATATTGGCATACTAAATCACTAATTTTTAGTTTATTAGAGATTACATCTTCTATGATCTTTTTAGTCATACAATTACTTAATATCATTGCATCTTCATAGGATAAGTTGTTTCTATTATTATTATATAAAATATTTGTTATCAAGGTTTGGTTAGCTATTTCTAATTTTTGAAAAAAGTTAATATTACTTGTTAAAAAATCAATTAATTCTACTTCATATTTTATCCTAGTTAAATCATACCTAAAGCCTATAACCTCTCTTGTAAAGGCAAGACCAGGCATTAAATTTTTTTGAATATAAGTAAGTATATTATCTTTAAAACTCTCTACCCAATTAAGTGAATTAAATTCTAATATACTTTTTTCTAATTCTTTTTTATCTTTTGCTCTTCTAACTTGATTTATTAAGTGATAGATATGATTTAGATGCTCTTTTAATAACGTAATTATATAATTAAAACATACACCTAGACCAGTATCGGTTTGATTAGAAAATTTTCTAATGGCTTCTAGATATTTTATTGGTAGAATTATAATTTTATTATTAAGAAGATAATTATTTTTAGCTTTAACTAACGGATTTTGATTATTATTAGTACAAGCTAGAAGAAAAGCAAAATTTAATTCGTTAATAGATTCTATATTTCTATTTCCTTGGTTTACTTCTCTTTTATACTTTTCTAATAATGCTTTATACATACCGATTATATCGATAAGACAAGCATTATTATCTAACATTAGAACGTTTAAATAATCCATTGTAAACTCTTTCTAAAAATGTTGGGTTGTGTAAAGTTCTTTGTAACTTGGCTGATAAAGCTTCTTCAAATATTCTTTTATCTTCAAGAGCCCCTTTACATTTTTTATCAAACTTGCCATCTTTACAAATATCAACTAATTCTTTAGAGCTTAAATTTTTATTAGTTAAAGCATTTATTTCTTCTTGAACTTTACAAGGAAGATAAAAATCTTTAACCGTAGCGCCACTTACTAATCTTTGTGAAAATAATAATTGATCAGCAAATATCTCATTTGAACTTAAAACACGGTTTGATGCTTGGCTAAATTCTAAAATAGAATCAATGTAAGTACTGATATAGTTTAACATGTCTAAATTATTTTGGGCAATAAAACACTTTATTTCGTCTTCATTTAAATCAACAAAAGCAAAAACTTTTTTAAATTCTTTTGTATTTAATAATGGCGTAAATTCACATTTTTTAAGATATGATGTAATTTTAATAAAGAAATCACTGTTTATTTTTTGAAGTCCCTCAGTTACATTACGTCTTGGAAAACTACGCAATTTATTCAAAGTATTATTAGGAAGATTATAAGTTGCCATATTTTGATCAGTTAATAATCTCTTATATTCATCTAATTCTTTTATCATATTTGCTAGAATGCTTATTCTATCATTTAAACTAAAAATAATTAAAGATATTAAATTACTATAGCTTTTATCCATCCAAGCAAGATCTTTATCATCATCTTGCTTTGTTATTTTTTCACAAAGTTTTTCTTTTACTTTTTGGGTTTTACTTATCTCTTCTTTAAGTAATTTGTATAAATTATTCATCTTTTTTACCTCTTTCTTTTGGAAATTTTATAATTTTTTTCTCTTATAAATTTCATTATTTGAATATTAAAAAATATCCCCTTCTTTATAGGTTGTTTAGTATAGCACTTTTTTTCTAATTGTCAATCTTTTTTGTTTACAGCAGGCAAATAAAAAAGTATAATCTTGTTTCTTATTTATAAAACAATAAATTATACTTCTATTTTTTTAATAATTGAATAACTAAATCATTATCTTTAGAGACAACATAAATTAAGTAACCATTATAATTACCAACATATCTATTTTGGAGTAGCTTTAAATTTTCTTCATTCGATTGCCACTTTTCTTCTTTGGTTTCATAATATTTATTCATTATATTTTCAATTTCTTTAGCACATTTTTGATTTTTAGGGTAAAAAATTAAATATTCTGTTACATAATTTTTTACTACCATTGTCGTTTTAACTTTATAGTCTTTGTAAAGAGAACTATCAATACCATATTCTTCTTTAATATCTTCTTTATTTAATTCTTTTAAATAATCAAAAGCTTTTACTTGATTTTGCTTAATCTTGCTTATAACTTTTGTATCATCTTTACTGCTAATATAGAATATATATCCATCATACTCTTCTTTTGCAGCATTGATTTTTTTAGTTTTGAGAAACTTTTCAATACTTTCCATTATATTATTAGCATTGTCTTCTAAGGGTTTGAAAACCATAAATAATTGTTTACTTTTTTCATTATAGAAAATACGAAAATCATCAATCCAACTTCTTTTTAAATAAAATTCATCAAAATCATACTCGTAATACTGTTTTAAATCAACTTTACTATTTGCTTTGTTATATGCATCACTAGCATCAATTATATCATTAGTATTAGATATATCGTATTTTAAAACTTTTAATTGATCTATTTCATTTGAAATACTATCTAGGTTTATTTTTTCAACCGTTGGTTTAATAAGATTGATACTCATAATTGAAATAAAAATTAGAAGTAGTAGTACTAAACTGCTAATAAAATACTTTTTAGGAATAACACTTTGAATACCATAAATTTTTATTTTTCGTTGTAATTTTTTCAATTTTTTAATAAATTCATTTTTCTTATTACGAGCAATATTTTTAGCATTACTTTTCTTTTTAGTCTTACTATTTTTAGGAAGATTAATGGTTGCTGTTTTTTCTAATTTTTCTTCTAGATCCAACTTATCTTCTAGGGCTTTTTTTAATTCTAATTGTCTAGTTTCTTCTTCTCTTTTAACTTGTTCTTTAGTTTTTGGTAATTCAATATGTGATTCTATGATTGGCGTTTTAGTATCTTTTTCTTTAATATGTGTTTCTTTAGATTTTTTAACATTTACTTTTTTCTTAGGTGTTGTTTTTTCCAATACTTTTTTAATATTTGTCTTAGTTGTTTTTTTAGCTTGCGATTTAGTAGTTACTTTTTTAGTATTTTTCTTTACGCCTTTAGCTGTTGCTGACTTTTTAGCTTTTGTTTTCTTCTTTGTTGATGGCATTCTAATCCCCACTCTTCCGTATAGATTATTTTATTATATTTTCCATTTTTTAGCAACCGCTTTTAGTAGATTTATGACAACTTTTCAAACTATTTATATTTTATGACACAATAAAAGGATGAATTAATCATCCTCAAACTAATAAGTTATATTATACTTTCTATTAACATTTAAATGTTTTGAAAGATTGCAATTTTTTCATTAACTCTATATGTTTCTTTTAAGAATTGGCAAGCTAGTAAATAGCCTTCTTGTGATACAGTCATACTGCAAAGGTGTGGTAAGTTTTCTTCCATTAATTTTTTAAACATGGCTTTAGCATAAACTTGATGACGATATTTCTTTTTTAGTACTATGGATACTAAATAATGATAGTTAGATTCTTCAATAAACATTTTAGGATTTATATCAATATCATCTATTAAAACGCCATTTATCAAAGTATCATAAAGATTTTTTGTTACGAGTACGGTTATTACATAACCAACTAATTGATCATTGTTATATAGAAAGTAACCATGGTGATATGGTTTATAACGCTCTAAGTACCATTCTAAAGTTAATTTATTACTATGATAAAAATCTTTATCAATTTTACGAACATTTTTTAAAATATCTTTGGTTAGTTGTTGTTTAATAATTTTCAGGAGATTTAATCATCCGTTCCTTTTTGTTCTAATTTAACCAAAACTTCTCGTGGTTTGGAGCCGTTAGCAGGCCCAATAATGCCTCGTTCTTCTAAAAGATCAATACAACGAGCAGCACGATTATAACCTAATCTAAATCTTCTTTGTAATAAGGAAGCGGAAATTTTACCGGTATTAATGGCAAATTCGACGATTTCATTATATAAAGGATCTTCATAATCTTCTTTTTCACCGGATACAGGATTATGATCTTCTTCTTTAGGAGCAGTTATCCTTGTATCATAGTTAGCTTGTTGTTGAGAGCAAACATATTCAATTAATCTTCTAATTTCGTCATCGGATATGAAGCATCCTTGGATACGAATTGGAGCATTTTCCCCCATTGGTAGATATAACATATCACCTTTTCCAAGTAGTTTTTCAGCTCCTGAACAATCTAAAATAGTACGGGAGTCAATTTGACTTGATACGGCAAAAGATATACGGGACGGAATATTAGCTTTGACAACACCGGTAATAACGTCAGTTGATGGTCTTTGTGTTGCAACAATTAAATGAATACCAGCGGCACGAGCCATTTGGGTAATACGCATAATGGAATCTTCTACTTCTTTAGAGGCAACCATCATAAGGTCGGCTAACTCATCGATAATAACAACGATATAAGTCATATGCTTCTTTTTATCATCAGGATTATCTTCATTATATTTATCTATCATTTCATTATAACCCGAAATGTTTTTAACGCCATTTTCTTCGAATAAATCATACCTATGTTCCATTTCTTCAACAATCCTTTGTAAAGCAAGAGAGGCTTTTTTAGGATCAGTTACAACGGGACATAATAGATGAGGGACGCCATTATAGTTAGAAAGTTCAACTTTCTTAGGATCAACCATCATTAATTTAACTTCATCAGGACGATAACGCATTAAAATACTAGCGATGAATGAGTTAATGCAAACGGATTTACCAGAACCAGTAGAACCCGCTACTAAAAGGTGAGGCATTTTAGAAATATCGGCTGTTTGCACACGTCCCATGATATCTTTACCTAACGATACTAAAATCTTAGCTTTTAACTGATTAGGTGGAATATTTGCCATAACTTCTTTAATTTGAACGGAAGAAATAACAGGATTAGGGATTTCGATACCAACCGTATTTTTTCCTGGAATTGGGGCTTCTATTTTAACTGATTTAGCGGCCATGCCAAGGGCGATTTCTTTATCTAGTGAAACAATTCGACTTAATTTAGTACCAGCAGGAATATGGACTTCATACTGCGTAACAGCTGGTCCCATATGAATTTCTACTACTTTACCTTCAATTCCAAATTCTTTTAAGACTCTTTCTAAAATATTTTTATTACTACGAATAAATTCGGTCGAATTAGTCTTATTATCTTTTTTAATAGGATCTAAAATTTTATTAATATCGGGTAAACGATAATTATCATTAACAAAAACTAGTTTATCTTCTTGGGGTTCATTCGAACTAATAGTTTCACCAGTTGTAACGGGAATCTCTCTTGGTTGTTCAACCGCTGTATGTTGTTTTAATTCATCAACACTGGTAATAACAACCTTATTATCAGCTTCTGGAACTTGGGGAGTTGATTTTGTAATTGGTACTTCTTCTAATGGTTTATTCTCATCATTTTCGTCTTCTTCATCCTCATCATCACTATCAAAGAAAGTATTAACAATATGATCTTTTATAGTAGTAAAAACTTCCGCTAAATTAATATCAAAGAATAAAACAATACCAAATATTGCACAAATAGCTATAACTATCATAGTGCCAATATAGCCGAATAACTGAACGAGACCACCAGCTAGCAAGGCTCCAACAGCGCCACCACCAACACTAATAGAACTTTGACCACTTGATAAAATAGGACCGGTTCCGTTAATGGTAGCAATTCGTTCCATATAATTATCTTTAGTTGCATTAAGAACACTAGCAAAAGTATAATTGGTTTTAATAAATGTAGCATGAGCAAGAACTAAAGTTACTGCTAGTAAGATAAATATACCTGTCCATTTAGCTGATTTAAAGTTAGGTAAATTACGTCTAAATAACATTAAAATTCCTATTACTATTAAGAGGATAAGTAAAGCAAACCAAAATTCACCAACTAAGAAGATGGCAAACTTTTTTATCATGGCGCCAACTATTCCAAAGCCAAAACCAATAATGCCTATTAATACAATAATAAGTCCAGTAAGTTCAACACTATAACCTTTAGCCTTATCATCACTATTTTTACGTCTTTTCTTTTTTGCCATAATACACGCCCTACTTTCTTAACTAATTCCATTATAATATAAATATCAAAAAAAAGCATTAGAAAAAAAGGGTTTTCCCCTTTTAATAAAAGATAAAACTAGATAATATAATAGCAAGTAAGATATAAAGAACTATTATAAATAAGTAGTTTTGGTTAGTTTTATTAGGACAAGCATCCTTTTTTACACACTTTTCCATAATATCACCTTAAATAAAAGCTCCAACTATGATAATTAATAATATAAATAAAACTAAGATAATAGCAGG
>CAKOKF010000029.1 GCA_934090775.1 uncultured Bacilli bacterium | reverse complement strand
GATAATTTTTAAGATAAAAAGAGAACTGAGTTTAACTATTCTTTAAAATTAAATACTTTTAACTTAGAATAGTTATCAGTTCTTTTTATTTACATAAGTCATCAATAATATTTTTGGAATCTTTAACGATATAGTAATCTTCTATAAAAGTATTATTGGTATTACTGTTAATTTTATGACATTTTACAATATCAATATGATTATTTAAATAATATATTTTAGTACCACCATCATTTAAGCCATCTACTTTTTTAATATTATTAAGCATATTATCGAGATTAAATAAATTATCTTTTAAAGCAGTGCTTAAATCGTAACTTTTGCCTAATTTAGTGACATATTTAGTATCTTTAAATTCAGAATAAACTTTTCTATTATCATTAAAAGTATAAATTACTTGATATTTAGGACTATCATTTAAAACTTTTCCTGTAATTTTGTCTTTTCTTATTAAAAATAAAATTCCTCCTAAAACTACTAAGATAATTAAGAGAGAGCCAGTGGCAATAAAAATATTTTTTTTCTTTTGCATATAAACCTTTTTAAACCTTTCTAAGTTCATTATACCATAACTGGGGGGGAGACAATGATTAAAAAATAAAGATAAATGAGAACTTATATTAGACTAGAAATCTGGTATTAACAACTTATCATTTTTATTGAAAAAGAAATTTTAGTTTGCTATACTTAAAATTAGAAAGAATAGGGATGGTAAATGAGTACTTTAGGAAATCATTTTTTACCTAATATGAATAATCGGATGACTAATCCGAAAGCAGTATTTAAAGGGAAAAATTATCGAATTAGTATTATTAGTGATATGATACTTCGTTTAGAATATGATGAAGAGGGTATTTTTAATGATTATTTGACAGAAAATATTCAAAATAGAAATTTTCCTTTACCACAATTAGATGTTCAGGAAGATCATGCAACTTTAATAATTAATACTAAATATTATCGTCTTCAATATTTAAAAGAAAAGCCTTTTAAAGGCAGTCTTTTTGCACCAGATTCTACTTTAAGAGTTAATGTTTTAAACGGAACTGGTTATTGGTATTATGGCAGTGATGAGATAAAAAATGTTGCTTGTTTAAAACCAAATTTAGACTTAAAAAAAGAATTTATCTTTGCTAGTGAAGCTTTAGATAATGAAGAAAATAAAGATAGTAAAACTAAAGAAGTCGATGAAAAACAAAAGAAAAAGGAAGAATTAAAAAAGGAAAAAGAACAGTATAAAAAGGCTAAGAATAATATCTTTGCTAGACAAAAGAGTTTATATTCTTTAGATGGTTTTAGTACTTTAGATGACTCAAATAGTATGATAATTGATGATAAGGGTTATATGGTTCCAAGAACACATAAGTCTTTAGATATATATGTCTTTGTTTATAATAAAGATTTTAGATTATTTTTAGGAGAATATGCTACTTTAGCTGGTAGATGTCCTTTAATACCTAGATATGCTTTAGGAATTTGGTGGTATAAAGATGATGTTTATACTTTTGATAATGTTAGAAAATTAGTTTATGATTTTAATAATTATCATATCCCTTTAAATGTTTTAGTGATGGGGAGTAATTGGCATATTAAAGATCCAAACGATTTAAAGAAATTTAAGAGTGGTTTTACTTTTAATCGGGATAAGTTAGGTACTTTAAGTAATTTTACGACGTTTTTACATGAAAGAGGCATTCGTTTAGGACTTAGTCTTGATCCAACGGAAGGAATTCATCCGCATGAATTTAAATATCGTGATTATGCCAGTGAGCTAGGCGTTAGTGATAGTCAAGATTTACCATTTAATGTTTTAGATACTAATGTTGTAGCGGCTTATTTAGATAAACTTATTACGCCTTTATATAATGATAATGTGGACTTTTTCTTTTTAGATGTAAGAACGAAAGATAAAAGAGTAATGAATGCTCTTAATTATTATCACTATAATGATTATAAAAAGTTTGTAAATACAAGAGGTATGATTTTAGCGCGTCCTTCTTCTTTAGGAGCCTTAAGATATCCGGTGTTATATACTGGGGAAACGGAAGTAAGTTGGGATACTTTAAAGAAGTTACCAGAGTTTATTTCGAGTTCTTATAACTTAGGACTTACTTGGTGGAGTAATGATATTGGTGGCTTTAAAGGTGGTATTGAAGATAGCGAGTTATATTTAAGATATGTCGAATTTGGTACTTTTAGTCCAATATTTAGATTTGCTTCTTCTTATGGTCATTATTATAAAAGAGAACCATGGCGATGGAATAATCAAGTTTTAGGAGTAGTTAAAGATTATTTAAATTTAAGATTACAATTAAGTAGTTATTTATATGCCGAAGGTTATAAGTATTATAAATTAGGTATTCCTATTTTTATGCCTTTATATCATGTAGTTCCTAGTATGATAGATGAACCGGATTATAAAAATGAATATTTTTTTGGAAGTGAACTTTTAGTATCACCGATAACAGCCAAAAAAGATATGGCAATGCAACGTAGTGTTGAAAAAATTTATTTGCCTAATGGAACTTGGTATGATTTTAAAACGGGTAAAAGATTTAATGGTAATACGAGATATGTTATGTTCTTTAATGATGAAGATTATCCAGTCTTTGCTAAGAAGGGTTCGATTGTTCCCATGTATGTACCGGATCGCAATATTAATAACATTGGAATTGCAAAAAATTTAGAAGTTCATGTTTTTCCAGGGGAAAGTAATATTTATAATTTATATGAAGACGATGGAATTAGTTCATTATATGAACAAGGTTATTATATTGTCACTAGATTTGATTATAACTATTTACAAAATAACTATACGTTAATTATTAGACCTTATGAAGGTAAAAGTGGTATTATCCCAGATACGAGAAACTATAAGATAAGATTTAGAAATACGAGAACGGCAACGGACGTTAGAGTTTTACAAGAAGCGGATAAGAAAGATTTTACGGCATATAGTGATGGTAGTGATTTTGTTATTGAAATTAATGAAGTATCGACAGTTAAACAGTTAACAATTATTTGCCGTGGTCAAGATATTGAAATAGATGCGACTAGAATTTTAAATGAAGATATTGACGGGATTATTTCAGATATTCCAGTCGAAACGACTTTAAAAAACGAAATTGCTAAGATTATGTTTAGTGAAAAAGACTATAGTGATAAACGAATTATGGTTAAAAAACTGCGTACTAAAGGTTTAAGTGATTTATATATAAGAATGCTTTTAAGATTATTAGAATACACTAGTAATAAGAGTAGTAAACCGAAAAATAATGTTAGTAGATAAAACTACTTAATTTTAGAAAACTTGCATATATAGTTTGTTGTGCTATAATAAGAAAGAAAAAAAGAGGAAAATTATGAAAACATATCAAATATTTTTATTAATAGGAGTAATTCTTGCAAGTATTGCAACCGCATTTTATATTGTTAAAATGTTTAGTTTACTATTAAGAAGTAGAGGTAGTAAAAGAATTACGGACAAAGAGTTGGATAATAATTTGAAGTATATGGTTATCTCAATTGTATTACTTACTATTTGTGCGATGGTTTATTGCGTTACGAGTATAATGGGTAGTTAGATGGAGTATGTTTATAAATGTCTATTAAAAAAAGATTAGAATATGGCGAAATTGTTAAAGATATCTTAGATAATGAAGAATTTAAGAAGTTACATTTAGAACCACATCATGGTATCAGTAGATATGAACATGTGTTACGTGTTTCGAAGATGGCTTATTTTCTCGCTAGAAATTTACATATGGCTAATTTAGAAGAAATAACAAGAGCGGCTTTACTGCATGATTTTTACTTTGATAAAGAGTTAACGGAATATGATGCTTATGAAAAACTAAGTAAGCATCCTGCTTTAGCTTTAAAAAATGCTCTTAAGTATTATGATTTAACGCCTTTAGAACAAGATATTATTGTTAAACATATGTATCCTCATACGAAGGATAAGCCTAATTATATTGGCTCTTACTTAGTATCTATTTGTGATAAAGTGGTCGCTACTTATGAGATGACTCGTTTTAAGGCTTCTTTACGACTTGGGATTTATTTGATTTTTATTTATAATGTTGTTAGTATAAGGATGCAACAATAAAAAATCCTTATCTGTCCTTGTAGCTCAGCTGGATAGAGCGATCGCCTCCTAAGCGATAGGTCGTGTGTTCAAATCACATCAGGGACGCCATATTGTTTATAAAAGACTATTTTAAGCTCAAAAATTAGAGAGTTAAGATAGTCTTTTTTCGTCTTTGGTAAGATTTTTTAATTGTATAAGTTTTAGGAAAAGAGTTGAAATTAGAATAATAATTAAAATAGATAAGTATTTTAGATAAGGTATTTCGATATCTTGTGATAGAAAAACATTCTCAGTATAAATAAGTTTATTTTGATAGTAATAGTTGATAAGGCCAATTTTAGAGTTCTTTCTATCTTTAAAAGATAATTGTTCTTGACCAATATATTCAGTAGTTAAATCTTTTCTTTGGTAGTCATTAGGAAGGAAAGCATAGATATAATTGCTAGGTTTTATAGGATAAGTCGTATTGTTATATAAAACTTTTAAAGAAGTTATGAGGTTATCAGGAGTAAATATTATTTGTTGATTATAATTGTTATTGATAAAATTTATAAGCTCTAAGGTGTCTTTAAGATGATAAAATTCTTTTGTTTTAGGTGTATTTAAAGTAATGATGAGAATGGTGTGATTATGTGAATTAAATAAGGCACTTATACATAAACCGGCTTTATTGGTATAACCAGTTTTACTGCCAATAATAGAAGATAAGTCTAAATTAGCACTGTTATAGTGATTTAAAGTGGTGGTAACTTTTAGAACGTTTGTTAGAGTATATTCTTTAGTAGTATAGATTTTTTGAAAAAGGGGATTATTTAAAGCATATTTTAATAGAGTTAAAATGTCTTGAGCAGTACTGTAGTGATTGGTATCATCAAGACCGATAACATTGGTAAAGTGCGAATTATTCATGCCAATACTTATAGCTTTTTCATTCATTAAGTTAACAAAATCATCTAGAGATGGACTGAGTGATAGAGCTAGCATTACGGTAGCATCCGCCCCAGAAGGTAAGATAGAGGCATAAAGTAAATCTTCGTAAGTTACAATATCTCCAACTTTTAAACCAGCTTTGGAAGTATCTTCGTTTACTAACTTTTGCATTTCTTTAGTATAAGTTATCTTAGTATTTAAATCGTCAATATAATCAAGGGCGGTTATGACAGTTAGAATTTTAGTCAAGGAAGCAATTGAAGTTTTTTCGCTAGCATTTAGTTCATATAAGGTGTCATCAGCAGTTAAGTCATAAATGATACTTTTTGAATAATGAAGATTGGGGTAAGTAAGGGCAAAAATATAAGTAGGAAAAAATAAAAGAATAGCATATAATAGATATTTAAGTTTAGACATGGCAACACTCCTGGTGGTATTATACCTTAAAATGGAAATAATATGTTAATAAATTGGGGATTTAAGGATGATAAAATTAAACTTAAGAAATAATTAAGAAAAATAGTTAAAGTTTGTAGTGTAATTTAATTATAAAAAAATATTGACTAGACCATAATTTTTTACTAAAATAAAGGAGAAATCGCGGATATAGAAGAGTAAATAAAAGAGAAGTTTATAGAGAGCGGCGTGTGGTGGAAAGCTGTAATGGACTTTTATCGAATGGGCTATGGAGAGATTACCGAAATAAAAGTAGGCTAATACGGAGTGCTTAACCGTTAAAATAAGCGTTGTATGGTAGTACAATTTAGTGGCAATGAGTATAAGTCTTATTCTAATTTGTTAGAGTAGGACTTTTTTTATAGGAGGCATGTTTATGGAAAAAATTATATTAACAGGAGAAAGACCAACAGGACCTTTACATATTGGCCATTATGTAGGTTCTTTAAAGAATAGGGTTAAAATTCAAAATGAAGGGGGTTACGATGAGATGTATTTGTTTGCAGCTGATGCGCAAGCTTTGACGGATAATTTTGATAATCCTAAAAAGGTAAGAGATAACGTCTTTGAGGTTGCTTTAGATAATTTAGCATGTGGGATCGATCCTAATAAAGTATGTTATTTTATTCAATCAGAAGTACCGGAACTTACTGAATTAACATTCTATTATATGAATTTAGTAACAGTATCACGTTTGTATCGCAATCCGACCGTTAAAGAAGAAATTAAATTAAGAGGTTTTGAAGATAGTATTCCTGCTGGTTTCTTTACTTATCCAGTTAGTCAAACTGCTGATATTACGGCTTTCAAAGGAACTTTAATTCCAGTTGGTGAAGATCAATTACCAATGATTGAACAAGCACGCGAAATAGTTCGTAAGTTTAATTCGATTTATGGCGAAACTTTAGTAGAACCAACAGCAATGTTACCGGAAAATGTTAACGAGAGAAGACTAGTAGGTACTGATGGTAATGCAAAGATGAGTAAATCTATTGGCAATTGTATTTATTTAAAAGATAGTTCGGAAGAAATAAAGAAAAAAATAATGGGAATGTATACCGATCCTAATCATATAAAGGTAAGTGATCATGGTAAAGTAGAAGGCAATGTTGTCTTTACTTATTTAGATGTTTTCTGTAAGGAAGATTCCTTTAAAAAATATTTACCTGAATATGAAAATCTTGATGAATTAAAGGATCACTATCGTCGTGGTGGTTTAGGTGATATGAAAATTAAAAATTTCTTAAATGATGTATTACAAGAAGAATTAAAACCAATTAGAGAAAGACGAGAAAAATTAGCTAAAAATCCGGAATATGTTTATAACGTTTTAAAAGAAGGAACTAAGAAAGCTAGAAAAAAAGCTCAAGAAACATTAAAAGAAGTAAAGAAAGCTATGATGCTTGATTACTTTGAGTAAAAACGTACAAAATGTACGAAAAAGCAAGTTTTCGCATAAAAATAGACAATTTAGAAGAAAAAATCTTGTTTGTGAATATTAATAAAGCTATAATGATTTTAGGAAAGGTAAAGAGTTAAAGATAAGAAAACTCAAAAAATATTTATATGAGAGAATTAAAAGTAAATAGTATTTATCGTCATTTTAAAGGAGATTATTACCTAGTATTAGGAACTGCTATTCATAGTGAAACAAAAGAAAAATTAGTAATATATCGTGCTTTATATGGTGAAAATTTAGTTTATGCTAGGCCTTATGAGATGTTTTTAAGTGAGGTTGATCATGAAAAATATCCTAATGTAGAACAAAAATATCGAATGGAAGAAGTAACTGTTGAAAGTGTTGCTAAAAAATTTAACAAATAAAAAGGACTTATTTAGTCCAAGAGTGAAGAAGGGATAAAACTCTTCTTTTTCTATTATAATTTTTTAAATCTTTAGAAGCAGTCGAGCTATAAAAATTAATATTTTTACTTAAATAAATAATTTCATCATTATTATAACTATTAAAAATATTTTCATTTAAAATGCCTAAGTTATTAATAATATCAGGATTATATTTGAAAATATATAAGACTCTTGTTATATCAAGATTATGTGCTAAAGCTTTAGTAAAAAAATATTCAGGAGATACAGTCATATTAAGTAATTCTTCATCACTAAATAACTCAAACATTAAATCATAATTATGAAAATGCATAGCAAAATTAGTAGTGATAATTAAATTGTTTAACCTTTTTATGGTACCTTTACTTGGAGTGTTAAAAAGAGAGGCAATAATATTATTTAATTGGTTATAATTAGCACAAAGATATGTCTCATTAGAAAAAGTATCTAAAGATGCTTTAGTAAATAAACTATTGACTGATAATTTATATTTATTTAAAGTATTATCTAGAATCGTGACTAAATAAATAAATCTTTTAATATACTGCTCTTTTTCACTTGTTTTTAAGTTTTTTATAGATAAGAAAAAACTATGTAAATATGGTTTATATTTAGTTATAAAAATTAAAAATTTTGAATTAGTAAAGTATTTAGTAAAACTATTATCTAAAAGATAAATACTAAGATTATTAGGATATATACCAAAAGAAAAATTATTTATGTTTAAATAATTTAAAAGCTCTAAATTATTAAAATATAAAGCGGTATACATTATAATAAAATTACATTTAGTTTCATTGGTATTATAATTTTTTTCTTTTTTTAAAATAGATATAATTTTAGAATCAATTATTTCTTCTTTATTAGATTCTAAAGTTATTTTTTTCTTAATTTCTTGTTTAATATATGTTAAAAATTCTTGCATAAATTCCTCATTAATATAATTATATTTTAACATCTAAAAAAGATGTAAAATCATTGTAAAACTTTATTGCTAAAAAAGAAATAGAAATTAAGAAAAAAATTCTTCTTTCTCAAAAAAATATGTTATACTATTTGAACTTGGAAAGAGGATAAATATGGAACAAAGGTTAGAGATTATTTTTAATTATGTATTTTTAAAATATCGCTTTTTATTTATAGAAAGAAAAAATTTAGAAAATTTAGTTGGTAATATTACTAAAAAGTATATTAAAAAGGTTAATTTAGATTTAAATATTCCTACTTGCTATTTAGTAGAAATAGAAACGAAGGTTAGAGAATATTTAGTTACTAAAATGATAGAAAATCCTTATGAAGTTATAAATAATTATATAAATATAGAGTTAAAAAATACTACTAATTATTTAGAGGCTTTAGAAAGCATTATTTATCTTTGTAAAATAGGAAATTATCCATTAAATAATATTATGATGAAGGAATTAATTGAAGATAATGGTATTTTAAGAAATATTTTAGCTAATGTTACTAGAAATAATATGTTTTATTTAAAAAGTGGTAGTTTAAAGGATAAAATAAAAAATGATATGATTAGAGAGATGATTTATGAGTATTGTGATTTAGAAAATATTGAACTAAATAATAATAGTAACAATCTTATATATTATAATTTAGGAATAGAACCTTTTGAAACGGTGGAAGAAGAAATCAATGTAATAAAAAAAGCCAAAGCTGGTGCTAAAGATGCTAAAGAAGCCTTGATTTTTCGTAGCCTTAAAATGATTAATAAAATGGTCGTAGATCGAAAACATAATTTTGGTATTAATATACCTTCGGAAGATTTAGTTCAGGAAGGAATAGAGGGTGTTTTAATAGCTATTAACAAATATGATTTTAGAGAACATATAAGATTTAATACTTATGCTTATCAATGGATAAGAACTAAAATTAATAGATATATATTAACGAAAGAGTGTTCGGTTCCTCAAGTTTTAGGAAAAATGAATTTATATAGAGATTACGAGAAAGTTTATGAAGTATTATGTAATGAACTAAATAGAGAGCCTTCTTTACTAGAAATAGCAAATAGAATGGGGATAAGTGTTGAAAAATTAGAGCAGGCACTGATTATAAATTTAGAAGTGATAAGCTTAGATAATTTGGTATATGATAATGAGGAAATATGTTATGGCGATCTTTTAGCCGATGAATCTATTAATTTAGAACGTGATTGTGAAATTCGTCAAATGTCGGCTGAACGGGTTGATGAAATTTTAACAAAATCGAAGTTAAATGAACGAGAAAAAATAATATTTAAGATGTTATATGGTCTTGACGGCAGTGATAGAAGTAAAACGGCAATAGAGGTAGGTAAAATTTTAGGCGTTTCACATCAGAGAATAGCTCAAATTCGTCGTTGTATTTTAGAAAAAATAAATGCAAGTAATCTATATACTGATGCCTTGGCAAATAATTGTCTTAAAAAAGATATCGCGAAATAAAAAGAATAGATTAATTAAAAAAAGTTTGCTATACTAAAAATAGATATAAAGGTGATTAAAGTGATTTATTTAGATTATAGTGCCACAACTCCTGTTAATCCAGAGGTTTTGGATAGCTTAATTAAGGTTAGTAGAGATTATATAGGAAATCCAAATTCAATGCATAGCTTGGGTGTTAAATCAAGAGCGCTTTTAAAAAGTGCAACAAGACAAATAGCTGATTGTCTTAATATTAAAATGAATGAAATTATTTATACCAGTGGAGCTACAGAAGCTAATAATACAGCAATACTAGGAGTAGCATTACGATATAAAAATAGAGGAAATCATATAATTTTATCAAAATTAGAACATCCATCCGAATATGTTTTAGCTGATTATTTAGAGTCTTTAGGTTTTAAAATTAGTTATGTTAATAATGATATAGATGGTTTAATTGATTTAGATGATTTAAAAGATTTAATAACTGATAAAACTATTTTGGTTAGTATAGTAGGAGTTAATAGTGAAGTAGGGGTAAGACAACCTTTAAAAACAATAAGACAAATTATAAAAAAAGAAAATCCTAATACAATATTTCATAGTGATTTAACGCAAGCTTTAGGAAAAGTAGCAATTAATTTAAGTGATGTTGATTTAGCTAGTTTTTCGGGACATAAAATATATGGACCGAAAGGAATCGGATTATTATATAAAAGTGAAAAAGTAGATATCGTTCCTTTAATTCATGGTAGTAGTAAAGATTTTCCATTAAGAGCAGGTACTCCACCTCTTCCTTTGATTGTTGCTTTTTCTAAGGCTGTAAGATTATGTTTAATGAATTTAGATAAAAAAGAATTATATGTTAAGAAGTTAAATGAAAAGATTGTTGAAGATTTAAGTCATTATCCTAATTTAAAATTTAATAATACTAAATATTCTATTTATCATGTTATAAATATTAGTCTTATGAATATTAAACCAGAAAGTTTTGTTCATGCGATGGAAGATCATGAAGTTTATATAAGTACTAATACAGCTTGTTCTTCAGGAGAACTATCTACTTCAGTAATGGCTATTTATAATGATAAAAAAAGAGCAATGACAACTATTAGAATTAGTTTATCTAGTATGACTACTATTGATGAAGTTAATAAGTTTTTAACTTTCTTTCATGGAGAATATCAAAGGTTTATAAGATTAAAGAGTAAGTAAGAATAAACTTTAGAGTTATTATGATTCTAAAGTTTTTTAGTATATTTTAAATATTATGGAGTATATTATATAAAACAAAAAATTTCATAGAGTTTAATACTCTATGAAAGCCTTCGGTGAATAAAGGATTCCAAAGTATTTTGACTATGACTTTGACTATAATATATTGGGAAAGTTATATCTAATTGACACTCCTATTAACTTATATTGTCAGTAAATTTTCCATTTACTATTGACTAAAAAAGTGACTATAAAAATAGATTTTTGGTATTAAAAATTTCTTTAAAATATAGAAAATTTATGATATATTTATGCTATAAATTAAAAATAGATAACATATATAAGCTTTCATAGAGTATTAAACTCTATGAAATATGTCAAAGTATGTAAATTGCAGTTACAAATATTTTTAAACTTAAGTATGATTTATTTTTAATAGAGAATAATATTAGTAGAGGCTATAATGAAAAGATTTAATAAAGATAAGTATTTAAAAAAATTAAAAATTAGAAGATGGTTACAAAGTAATTCAAGATATCTTTATATCGGTGTATCTTGTTTATTTGTTTGTATAATAGGTCTATATTTTGCTTATTCTAAATTCTTTGTATCTAAAGAAGAAGTAGTTATCAAAACGACTGTTGGTAATTTTACTCAGGGCGATGTTATAATAGGTGCTTATATTGATAATGAGTACTCAAATACTATTCCTGGTAAAAATGATGGATATACGGTAGAAAAAGTAGTATGTGATAATGAGGCAGTAGGTGAGTGGGATAATGATAAATGGGGATTATTAACCACTAACTTAACTAAACGTACCAAATGTAATGTTTATTTTAAAAAGGTTGTTTCTAAAGTACCTGATATTATAGCTACTGTGGATACGACTGGTAAATGTCCAACCGTAAATGATGATGGTTCGGTAAATGTAACAGCAGTAGAGGCAACAAATGGTTATTTATGTAAAGCAAAAGACGCTTATGGCGATTCATATTATTATCGTGGTAATGTAACCAATAACTATGTCAAATTTGCTGATAAATATTGGCGTATAGTACGTATTAATGGTGATGGTACGGTCCGTGTAATTTATGATGGAACAAGCGCGCATGCCAATGGTGAGTCAAGTAGTGATCGCCAGATAGGTACGAGTGCGTTTAATAGTAGTTATAATGATAATGCCTATGTTGGCTATATGTATGGAGCGACTGGTGCTTCAACATATGCCGCTGCTCATGCGAATACGAATGATTCCACAATTAAGGCTTACATAGATAA
>CAKOKF010000028.1 GCA_934090775.1 uncultured Bacilli bacterium | reverse complement strand
AATTATTTAACAACAATGTTAACAATTTTGCCTTTAATAGCAATTACTTTAACTATTTCCTTTCCTTCAGTAAATTTTTTAACATTTTCTTCGGCTAGAGCTTTTTCTTTTAAAGTATCTTCAGAATCATTAATATTTACTTTAATAGTAGCACGTAGTTTACCGTTTACTTGAACACCAATTTCTTTTTCTTCATCTACGGTTTTAGCCTCATCATATGTTGGCCAAGGGGATTCACAGATTGGTTTGAAGCCTATTTGTTCATTTAATTCTTCAGTAATATGTGGAGCCATTGGGTTAAGTAGTGTTAATAATAAGTTATAATCCATTGGTGTTATTTCTTCTTTAGCATCGTAGGCATTAGCTAATATCATTAAACTAGATACAACAGTATTATAACCCATTGTTGTCATGTCATTAGTAACTTTCTTAATTGTTTTATGTTCGATACTTTCTAAATCTTTAGAATATCCTTCTTCTTTACTAACTTTGTCTTTTAAACGAATAATTTTTTCAATAAAGCGTTTGCATCCTCTTAAAGAATCAGTTGACCAAGGAGCATCCATTTGATAATCGCCCATAAACATTTCATAAACTCTTAAGATATCAGCACCATATTCATTGACAATATCATCGGGATTAATAACATTACCTTTAGATTTACTCATTTTTTGGTTATCTGGTCCTAAAACCATACCGTGAGAAACACGAGTCCAAATCATTTCCTTATGAGGTACTAGACCAATATTATATAAGAATTGAACCCAAAATCTAGCATAAAGCAAATGTCTTGCAGTATGTTCCATACCACCGTTATACCAGTCAACATGATTCCAATATTTCATAGCAGCAAAATCAGCAAAGCACTTGTCATTATGAGCATCCATAAATCTTAAGAAATACCAACTTGATCCGGCCCAGTTAGGCATTGTATCGGTTTCTCTTTTAGCAGCACCGCCACATTTTGGACACTTACAGTTAACCCAATCAGTTATCTTAGCAAGTGGTGACTCACCATTATCAGTTGGTTCATATTCAGCAACATCAGGAAGCAACAAAGGCAATTCGTCTTCTGGAACTGGTTGCCAACCACAGGTCTCACAATAAATCATTGGAATTGGTTCACCCCAGAATCTTTGACGTGAGAATATCCAGTCACGCATTTTATAGTTATTAACACGACGGGCGATACCTTTTTCTTCTAAGTATTTAGTGATAGCTTCTTTAGCATCCATAACTGATAAGCCGGTAAATTGATCACTATTAATAAGTTTAGCTTCTTTATTATCTAAATACTCTTCTTTGGCATAAGCACTCTTAGTTATATCGCCACCAGTAATTACTTCAATCATTGGAATATTATGTACTAAAGCATATTCATAATCTCTTTGATCATGAGCTGGAACGGCCATAACCGCACCCGTGCCATAATCGCCTAAAACAAAATCTCCTAGGAAAACAGGAACTTCCGTACCAGTTACAGGATTGATAGCTTTAATCCCCTTAACTAAACAACCAGTCTTACCCTTATTAAGTTCGGTACGATCCATATTAGATTTTTTAGCAGTTTCTTCAATATAGGCTAACACTTCATCTTTATTTTCGACACGAGGCATTAACTCTTTAATAAGTTTTCCGTCCGGTGCAATAACGAAGAAAGTTATACCATATATAGTTTCGATACAAGTTGTAAATATTTGAAATTTACCACCGCCAACGATATCGACATCTACCTCGACTCCGGTTGATTTACCTATCCAGTTAATTTGACCTAATTTAACTTTAGGAGCAAAGTTAGTATCATCTAAGCCTTTAAGTAAATCTTCAGCATAGCTACTCATTTTTAGCATCCATTGTGATTTTTCTTTTTGAACAACTGGACTACCACATCTTTCACATACACCACCGGCAGCATCTTCATTAGAAAGTACTGTTTTACAATTTGGGCACCAATTAACTGGAACAGTTGCTTTATAAGCCATATTATGTTTATAAAATTGCAAGAATTGCCATTGAGTCCATTTGTAATATTCAGGATCAGTTGTCGAAAATTCTCTTGACCAATCAAAACTAAAACCTAATGATTGCATTTGTTTTTTAAAGTTGGCAATATTTGCTTTTACTGCATCATTAGGATGAATATGATTTTTTATAGCATACTGTTCAGCTGGCGCACCAAAAGCATCCCATCCCATTGGAAACAAGACGTTAAAACCTTGCATTCTTTTCATTCTTGATAAAGCATCTAATGCTGTATAACTACGAACGTGTCCAACATGAAGACCAGCTCCTGATGGATAAGGAAATTCAACTAAAGCATAGAATGGTGTTTTACTACTACCAGTTACAGCCTTAAAAGTTTCATGTTCTTCCCAATATTTTTGCCATTTTTTTTCAATTTCTTTATAATTACTACTCATTTTCTTTTCCCCATTTCTTGTTTAAATGTCTTCCTACTATTTCAAAGATACTATAAATTAGACCAAAGAGGATGACAAAGCCGATAGCTAATTGATAATACATTTTTAGTGGAATATTACAAATTATTGTTGATGTTAAACTAATAATAAAAGCATTACAAAAGCTTGTCCACTTTAATAATTCTTTATAGTCAACTTTTTTCTCATCAAGATTATAACGAATTATCATTAATTTACCTTCATTGGTGTATTTGAAAGGTCTTTCTTTTTTAACTTTCTTATCCTTATTAGCTTTTTTATCTTTATTTTTTTCTTTTGGTACTTTGATACGACCAGCAATATAATAACAAAAGATGTATACGATCAAGAAAACTACAATAAAGAAAATCAAATTATATACTATTCCATTCATATTACTCTACTTTCTAATATAATTATTTTGGTATTATTTTCTTATTTTTTAATAATACTGATTTTTTTAATTATGTATTATTACCATTATAAGAAAAAACACGTAAAACCTCCAATAAGGACGAATTTACGTGGTACCACCTTAACATTATACTCTTAATTGATATAGGAATTACCCATTTAAACTAATTTAAACAAGTTCATATAAATATTATATTTGTTTACACCAACCACAAACTCTCTTTAACAATATTTTTATACTACTACTTTTAAATCTCTTTTCTCGTTTACAAGTCATATTATATACTTAAATATTCTAATTAAGCAAGTCTTTTTATACTTTTTATAATAATTTTATGTTTAACTTATAATAATCTTATTTACATATTATAGAATTTATTAGTTTTACCATTACCACGAAAACTATTATAACTGGTAGTTCTAGAATCATTATCCAATAAATTATATATAACAATTAATTGGTCATTAGACATATAATCACTGATATTACCATTTTTAAATGCTTTAATTATTTCATTATAGTTTTTATTTTCATAACCAGCATATTGATTTTTAGCAAAAATTACTGATATAACATCTTTGCCGCCAAAGTTACCGTCATCAACACGATTTAAAACGGATGATACAACATTAGAGACATTTTCTACATTATTTTTTTCTGTTTTACCGCCTCCTTCAGCAAAGGCTAAAGCAACCACTTTAATATAAGTATCATAATTGGATGCATAAGTAGTTGGAGTAAAACTATTTCTATCTTTAATAACTTTAGTAGTGGTATTTTCTTCGTCTAAATCGAAATCCATTATTTCTAAATTACTATCAGTTGGAATGTTACTTGCAAGTTGGCTACTAGTATTTAAGTGTTCATTATCAAGATTTTTTTCTATATTATTAGTATTAATTTTAACAGTTTCTATTTTTTCATCATTCATAATTTTTTATTTTCTTCTCTTATTAAAATTATCATAAGATTTATTCTTTTTCAATAATTTTTAAATAAAATTTAGTTAATATTAGCTTTCTTTACTTCATCTTGGTATGGTTTTAAGGCATTGTTCCAAGAAGAGTAGTAATCATTACCACGGTGATCTTCTAAGATATCTAATTTATTTAAATAATTTCCTAAATAATTACTCACTTTATATGCTCCATAATAATTTAGATGATCTCCCATATCTCTAGTATCCTTACTCCAATCAATCATAGCTTTATTATCAATATTTAAATCTAAATATTTAATTTTATTTTGTCTGGAATAATGTTTAATCCCGTTATGACGACGATAGTTCCAATTAACAGTACTAGGGGTACTAACTAATATAAAGGAAATATCATTTTCATCACACTTCTTTTTAATTAAATCTAAATAATATTTATTTATTTTATCTATTTTTTCTGTTTCTTCAGTATATTCCATATAATTATGATTAGTTGCAGGATTTATATTTAAAGAAAAATCATAGCCTTTAAAAGTATCGGTATAATTATAAGCCATTTCCATCTTAAAATCTTGCATAGTCATTTGTTTCCAGCGATTATGATAGTGAAATACAGGAATAAACTCTCCCATCCAAAAGCGAAAATTATAACTGATAGGTATTTTTCGATAAATGGCATCGGTTTCTAGAATTAGAACTTTTAGTTTTTGTTTAGTAAGAGTTTTTAGAAAATAGTTATAACTATCATATAAATATTGACCAGAGGTACCACTAACATACATAGTATAACCATAATTTTTATATATTTCTAAGGGACTAATAGCTGCAAATGATTCACTATCACCAATTACTAAGGCATCAATAGAATTTTCTTTTTCAGCAAGAGGGCCGCTGGCATTATCAATATGTTTATCAGGACTAAGAGTGCCATTGTTTTTAGGACTAACTATATAAGATGCTATTATAAGTAGCAAGAAAAGAATAAGGAAAAAAACGATGACTTTTAAAATTTTTTTCATGATACCTCCTAAAAGTTAGCATATAAAGGATCTACAGGGATATAACCATCACCATAAGCCCCAAATATAACAATAAATAGTATTAAAGCATAATATAAAGTCCAACGAATATAAATTGGTTTTTTACTAATAGCCTCTCTAATGTTAATACCTTTTTCTTTTAAGATACTAATAATTAAAACTATTAGTAGGGTAACAATTATTATTCGAAAATCAAATTTATCTAAACCTAATTTTAAAATATTTTCTGAAAAATCATTTAAATTAAAGGTAGTAAATATCTTTTTAAACATCGAAAGTCCTGCCTGCAGGCCATGAGCACGGAAAAATAATTCACCAAAAATTACTAAAACGGTAGTTTTAAACATTTCTAAAAGACGATAGAAAAAATTATTGCGGTTAATATGAAGAAGTTTCAAAATCTTAAGAATTACGGGTGAAAATAAATCTGCTAGCACTATTAAAGTAAAATGATAAAGACCAAAGAAGATATAATTCCAAGCAGCCCCATGCCACAAACCATTTAAAAGCCAAACTACTAAGAGGGCGATAGCACCACTTAAAAGAGGACCAAAATGATTACCAAAATGTTTACGACCGAAATTAGTCAGTTTTTTTAAACTTTTAGATAAGGATAATGGATAAAAAACATAATCTCTTAAGAAGGCTCCTAAAGTAATATGCCATCTACTCCAAAATTCACTAATATTTTTGGAAAAGAAAGGTTGCTTAAAGTTTTCTGGTAATTTAACTCCAAATATTTCAGCACTACCAATTACAATATCCATTGTTCCTGCAAAGTCCATATATAATTGAATCGTATAAAAGCAAGCCCCTGCTAAAATAATGGCTCCGCCAAGACTAGGATAGTTACTAAATATATTTTTCACAATAATATTTAGCCTGTCGGCCACAATCATTTTCTTTAACATGCCAAATAAAATTCGTTGATAACCAAAAGTTAAATTTTGATAGTTAAGAGGTTGCCCACTATATAATTTTTCAGCGGTATCCTTATAACGACTAATTGGTCCTTCCATGATACTAGGAAAAAAGGCTAAATAAAGCATTAATCTTCCTAGATTATCATCAGCTGTAATGGTTCCGTTTTTAACATCAATAATATAGCTTAAGGCTTGAAGTGTGTAAAAGGAAATACCAATAGGCATAATATAATGGGGAACTTTTAACTGGTAATTTATGTGAATTAGACTTAAAAGATTATTGATATTATTACCAATAAAACTAGAATATTTTAAGACTATTAAAAGCCCTAAGTGAATAAAAAGAGCAAGTATTATGACTTTGTTTTCTTGGCGTTTATATTTTTCTTTTACTTGCTTTTTATCTGCCCCCGATGCTAACTCTTCTTTTTTCAAACTTTTTAGGTGTTCAAGCCACAATCCAAAGTGATGAATAGAAAGACCTGAAAATATTAAGTAGATAATCAATTTTTTACTTAAAAGATAAAAGAAGATAAAACTTGCTCCTAATAAGATTTTGTAACGATGTTTTTTTGAAGTTAGAAAGTAAAGTATAATGACAATGGGTAAAAATAAGGCAACATACCCTAAATCACAATATTGCATACTAATTTTCCTCTAATTTTTGAATCAAATTCCAAATAGCCTGAGCACTGTTAAAATTACTAGGGATAATTTGGGTAGTTGGTACTTCAACATCAAATTCATCTTCAATATCACCTATTAAGGAAAGAATTGCTAAACTATCTAATAAATGATTATCTATTAGATGTTCTTCGGTTGTGTAATCGACTTCTGGATTTAATTCTTCTAACATTTCTATTAATTTTTCCATTTTATTTCTCCTTTCTAGCCATATTAAGAGGATAAGTTTTAACATCATTCCTTACTACCTCAATATGGTTATCATTTATTAAAACAACATTGGGTAAATCTCTACTCAAGAATAAACTAATACCCTCAGTCATGGCATAGGCTCCTACTCGTTTAAATGCCAAAATATCGCCTATTTTAATATTACTTACTTCTAAATCTTTAACTAATATATCATTTATCGTACATAAACTTCCACAAATGTTATATGATTCTTTAGGACCAGTCCTAACGGGATATAGTAAAACATCAGGATGCTTCATGGCCATCATTTGACCATAATAAGTTATATGATTAATGCCGCCATCAACAATAGCAAAATTACCAGCATCATTCTTTTTTAAATCTACTATTTTAGTTAAGTAAGATCCACAAGAGGAAGTTATACTACGCCCTAATTCTAAAGTAATATGTCCATTATAAGTCATATTATTTAAATAGTTAGAAACTTCATGAAGAAAATCAGTTTCATTAAATTCTTTTTCTTCTTTAAAATAGTTTACAGGTAAGCCTAAACCTAGTTCTAATTCTTCTGCTAAATATCCTAAGTTATCTTTTAATTCCGTCAAGAATTTATCAATATAATCAATATCTTTCTTTATATGTTTAAGTAAAAAATGTTGAGTTCCAGAAAAATAATGTAAACCTACTATATTAAGATATTGATATGAATATCTATTTTCTAAAATTTTTATTATTTCATTTTTACTAAGTCCAAATTGATTGTTACTGGTTAGTCTTAATAAGACTTTAACTGTAATTTTTAATTCTTGACCAATTTTTTCTATCAAGTCTAATTGATTAAGAGATTCAATGGTTATTAAGATTTTAGGATCTTTTAAACTTAATATTTCTTTTAGACTATCATAGTCTTTATAAACCCCTGATATAACCATCTTAGAGGGCTTAATTTCACTACTTAAAGCAATCTTATATTCACCATAAGAACATAATTCAAATTTACTGATAATGTCTTTTAGGGCTTCGCCTAGAAAAGGATTAGCTTTTAGGGCAAAGCATAAATTGATATTGGATGGTAAATTACTTTTTAAATAAATAACTCTTTTTTTTAATTCATTAAGATCAAAGACATAACAAGGGGTATTAACTTTGGTAATAATTTCTTTATAAATTTTCTTCATACAATCTTTTTAGCTCCTTTCTATCCACTTTACCATTTTTAGTTAAAGGCATGCTAGTAAGTTTATAATACTTGGTAGGAACCATAAATAATGGTAAGTTTTTCTTTAAGTTAATATATAATTCTTTCTTTTCGATAGAACCAACATAGAAACAAACT
Source organism: uncultured Bacilli bacterium (assembly GCA_934090775.1). Classification (GTDB taxonomy): domain Bacteria; phylum Bacillota_I; class Bacilli_A; order RF39; family UBA660; genus CAG-605. The sequence goes on along the minus strand of CAKOKF010000028.1, from coordinate 4,286 downwards.
AGTTTTTCTTTATCAGGAATAAATATAGTAGTACTTCTAATTACGTTCTGCATATTAGTTATGTTTTTATCTATTTCTTCTAGTTCAATACGATGCCCCATATACTTAATTTGAAAATCTCTACGTCCAGCAAAATATAAATTACCATTATGATAATATCCTAAATCACCGGTTTTATACACAATATCTAAGTATTTATTATTAAGAGGATTTTGAATAAAGGATTTCTGGGTTCTAGTTAAATCGTTATAATAGCCTAGTGCTACCGTTTTACTTTTAACAATGATTTCCCCTTTAGTATCTTCTTTTTTTATTTCTAAATTATGATTATCAATTAGGAATACTTGATGGTTTAAAAAGGCTTTACCAATAGGAATAACATCATATCTTTGGGTATTATTAATTATATAATACGTACAGTTACAAGTTATTTCTGTTGGTCCATAAAGATTAACAAATAAAGCTTTAGGATAAGCCTCTAACCAATTATTTAAATGTTTAATAGGCATTACTTCTCCACTAAAGAAGATTTTATTAAGCATTTTAGGTCGTTTATAATCTAGACCATGAAAACTAGAAATTAAACATAAAGCGGAAACGGCCCATATTAAAGTGGTAACGTGATTGTTATCTAGATAATCGAGTAAAAAAGCTGGCTGTGAAAAATATTCTTTAGGAACAATTACTAGCATAGCTCCGGTTTTTAAGGCACTGTAAATATCTTTAACAGATACGTCAAAATCAAAAGGAGCTTGATTGCCAATACAATCATTTGGGCTTATCTGAAATGTTGATGTAAAAGTATCAATAAATGAAATAATATTATCATGGCTTATTAAAACACCCTTAGGAACACCTGTAGAGCCACTAGTAAAGTTGGCATAAACTGGATCAATACTTAAAGAGGTATTTCTTCTTGCTTCTAATAAAGATAAATCGATAGTGGTTTTTAGCATATCTTCATAACAATAAATAGTTTTATTGGGAAAATAGTCTTTGGCTTTTTTTAAATGATCATAATCGGTTAAAATGATATTACTTTCTAAGACTTCTAAAATATCATTTAATCTTTTAGTAGGCAAATCAGTGTTTAAAAGTGTATAAAAGCAATTAGCATAAAGACTTCCCATAAATAAAGATATACATTTAGTACTCTTTTCCATATAAATAGGAATAGGACTTCTAGCAGGTATTTTTGATGCTAAGAAGGTGCCGATTTTTTTACTATCTTTTTTTAGATCTTGGTAAGAGAGAAAGTTGTTAAGATCTTGGATACCATTTAAATTATTAATATCAATATTTTCTAAATATTCTAATACATTATTCATAAAAATCACAAATACTATTTTAAAAGATAAAGTTTAAAATAATATAAACTTTATCTTAATTTTTCTTAAGAAACTTTTCTAAATTTAATTAAAAATTCTGTTTTTAATTTGCCTTTGCTATTTTTTAATTCAATATTGCCAGCATTTAGCTCTACTAATCTTTTAACAATAGCCATGCCGAGTCCACAACCTTTGCCACTGGTTCTAGCCTCATTACTAGTAACGAAGGCATCAAAAATGGTATTTTTAATATTATCAGCAACACCTATTCCATTATCCCCAATAGTAATGTAAACATAATTTTTATCAGTTGTGATTTGAAAATAAATTGTTACTCCGGCTTTATTATATTTCATGGTATTACTAATTAAATTATCATATACTCTTTTAAAGGCATCAAAATCAATATTTACATAAACTTCGTTATCAGGAATATCAACTTCTAAATTAAATTTATTTAACTCTATTTCATTATATTTTTCAGCTAAATAATCTTTAGTCTTACTATTAATATCAATTTTTTCTGGATTTAATTTATATTCTGGATGTTCCATATTAATATAAGAAAATAAGCTTTCTAACTGACTTACAGCAATAATGCTTTTATTATATATGGCATACATATATTGCTTTTTTTTATCATTTGGAACCAACTCATCTATGAATGCTTTAGAATAGCCCTGTATTACAGTAAGCGGAGTTTTTAAATCGTGAGATACATCAGCAATTATTCTTTGACGTTCTTGATACATTTGATTTTTTTCAGCTAATGCTTTATTTAGCCTGATCATTAATTCATTAAAACTATCGGTTATTTCTTTAAATTCTTTGGGTAAATTATTAGTAGTAATATCTAATTTATCACCATCTTGATATCCACAAATAGCCATACTTAAAGTATTTAAATTTTTTTTCATTTTTCTCATAAATAGCCAAGAACTAGTTAGAACCATTATTACCATTAAAGGAATACCAATTATCCAGACCATCTTACTTTTATTAACAACATCATTATAAGTATCCAAAGTAAAATTAGGGCTTACAAAAACTAAAATCCTACTTTGATTATCATTAGTTTCGTAATCATACTTTTCTATACTTTCATTATTAGAATAGATTCCTCTTATTAATTCTAATTGTCTTGGGGTAAAAGATGTATATTTTTTAAATAAATTACCACTAATTATTTCATAATCAGAATTTAGTTCTGCATAACCTGTTGTAATCTCGCTAGAAGTATCTTCATCATAAGTATTTTCATATAATTCATAAACCAAGTTGCCAAATTCATCTTTAAGGGATATCATATCATAATAAATATTATTAGCATTATTACTAATAAAATTAATGTCTTCTTCTTTAAGATTATCTGAAATATTCTTATTTGAAGTATACAAAAGTTTTAAGTCAGCATCGTAAACAGCAAAGTTACTACCACTTAAACGCTTAATGGGAATATGACTAAAATCATCAACTTTTAAGGCATCTTCGTAATCAAGTAAATCATAGATAGTAGGAAAACTGTTATCTAAAAGATGATTACTAATATAATTACCAATAAAGCAAAAACTAAAGATTAAAAGTGCTAAAGTGCAAAATTGAATTAAACAAATAGTTATTAAACTTTTATTCTTCTTCATAAGCCACCAACTTGTAGCCCAGTCCCCTTACAGTTAAAATATACTCAGGATTGGCTGGATTATTTTCAATTTTACTCCTTAAGTTAGAAATATGAACCATCATCGTATTATCATCGCTATCGCAATAATTGCCATTAATATATTCATAGATTTGGGATTTGGTAAATACGCGGTTAGGAGATTGCATAAACATGACCATTATTTTCATCTCAGTTGAAGTTAACGGAATAATTACATCATCTTTTTTTAAAATGTATTTGTCCATTTCTAAGGAAAGATTGCCAACTTGTAATGTTTTAGAATCACTAACAGTTCCAAACTTTAAAAAGCGACGGAGAGTTGCCTCAACGTAAGCAACAACTTCTAATGGATTAAATGGCTTAGTAATATAGGCATCAGCTCCTATTTTTAGACCTAATATTTTGTCAGTATCAGTTGTCTTAGCTGAGATAATAATAATAGGAATATTGCTTATTTTTCTAATCTCTTTTATTAAAGTATAACCATCCATTTTAGGCATCATGATATCAACTAAAGCTATGTCAAATTTTTCTTTTTGCAAAATGTCTAAGGCGACTAAGCCATCACCAGCTGATTTTGTAATATAGTTATTGCTTTCTAAATATAATCTTAAAAGTTCTATGATATCGGTATCATCTTCAACAATTAATACTTTATTACGCATAAAATCACCACTCATTGTAATATTTTTAAACTCTTTTATTTGCAGTTTTAGAATAATATACTTTATATTTAAAGTCAATTCTTTGTTGATGATATTAATAAAAATTTTCTTATTTGTAGTAACTAGCTATGTTTATGATTTAGTATATTTAATTAAGTTTACTAAAATTAAAAAAAGAAGCACCTAATTCAAGAATAAGTAAGTTGCTTCTACTAGTTTATAATTAATTTTTTTAAGCAAAGAATTGGTCATACCAAACTAAGAAAGTATAAATAGTCCATACTTTTTTATAACAATCCTTTTTACCTGATTTATGGTCTTCTAAAAGCTTAATTATTCGTTTATGATTAAATATTTCTTGAGCTATTGGACTATCAAATTTAGCTTTTATTTCATTATATAGATCGTCTTCTCTTATCCATTCTCTTAAAGGAACTGGGAATCCTAGTTTTTTCTTTTTATAAGCTTCATTAGGTATTGAAGACTTAGCGGCCAATCTTAAAGCTGGTTTCGTAGTTTCTTTATTTACTTTGGCATAACTTGGTAAGTGTCTAGCTACTTCATATACTTCTTTATCTAAGAAAGGAGTTCTTGCTTCTAAACCAAACATCATGGTATTTCTATCAACAGCAT
>CAKOKF010000027.1 GCA_934090775.1 uncultured Bacilli bacterium | reverse complement strand
GTTGGTGAAGCGGTTAACACATATGCCTTTCACGCATACATACATGGGTTCAAATCCCGTACAGGTCACCAATTTTGTTAATTAAAGCCCTACATACGGGCTTTTTGTTTTGTAAGAATCTCGCTATCATTATTAAAAATACACCTTTTAGAGTGGTCTTACTTTGCAATAATAAAATCGTATGGTATAATGTGGTCGGTGGTTTTATGAAAAAAGAAGAAAAAACAAATAGTGATTATTTCACAACCGAAGAAGGCAAATTTATTAAACACCAATCTAAAAAAATAAGAATTGAAGGCATCCTTTGTATAGCACTTGGTCTTATTTATCTTCTTTTTAATATTTACAAAAAAGAAGATTGGTATATGTATATAATAACTATTTCTTTATTTGTATTTGGCTCTTATTTTTTGTATAAATCTTATAGTATTAAAAATTTCAAAAAGAAAATATATGATTATAAGAAAAATAATGCTCAAGAAAAATAGTCCATATAAACTATATTGTTAATTAAAAAAATAGAAAATAAAACATCGACTTGTTAAAAAGGGTTAATGTAAAAAAATATTTAGTTTGAGGTGAATATGACAGCATTAGGGTTAGACTTAGGAACCAAAACTTTAGGTGTAGCTATTTCTAAGACCGGCATTATTGCCAATCCTTATAAATTATTAAAATATAATAATGAAGAATACGATAATTTAGCTAAAGAAGTTGCTAGTATTGTCGAAAGAGAAAATGTTACCGAAATTGCTTTAGGCCTTCCTAAAAACATGAATAATACCTGCGGCTTTGCCACTAAAAGAAGTGAAGATTTTAAAACAATCTTAGAAAAATATGTTAAAGTTCCCATAACTTTCGTTGATGAAAGATTAAGTACAGTGGAAGCAACAAACATATTATTAGCCAATGATATGTCACGAAAAAAAAGAAAAAATATAATTGATGTAACAGCAGCGATGATTATACTTGATACTTATTTAAAGAGAAGGAATAATAATGAAAAATAATAAAATCAAATTAATAAATGATAAAGGGGAAGAATGTTTATTTGATCCACTTTTTACCTTTGATAGTGAAGAAACCAAAAAAAGTTATATAGTATATACTAATCATGAAAAGGATGAAGATGGTAAAGAAAAGGTTTACGCTTCTATCTATGACGCTACTGGTAAAGATATGAATCTTTATCCTATTGAAACTGAAAAAGAATGGAATCTTATCTTTAATATTTTAGAATCTATTCAAAAGAAAATGGAAGAAGAAAAAAATGCCTAAACAAAAAATAATCAAAATAATTAGTGCTATCGCGTGCTTACTGGTTGTAGCTTTATTAAGCATAATTATCACTTATAATGTTATGCTTGGTCCGGTAAGTAAAGACAGTAGTAATATTACTTTTGAAATACCTTATAAAACAACCTCTAATGAAGTTTTAGCATCTTTAAAAGAACAAGGTTTGATTAAAAATGTAACTATAGCTAAAATATATATGAAGTTAAATAAAATAACTAATATTCAAGCTGGTATTTACGAACTTAATAAAACTATGTCTACTGGCGAGATCTTAAATTCTTTTCAAGATGGTAAAGTCATTGACGACGAAGTAACTGTAACCTTCGTTGAAGGCAAAAGACTCCCTTACTATGTCGATACGATAGCTAAAAATTTTGGCATTAGTAACGATGAGATAAATACTTTGTTAACGGATAAAGATTTTTTAAACGAGCTTATTACAAATTATTGGTTTATTGATGAAGAAATTTTAAATAAAGATATTTATTATCCTTTAGAAGGTTATTTCTTTCCTGATACTTATAACTTCCGTAAAGAGGCCAGTTTAAAAGAGATTGTCTTAACCTTAATAAATGGTTTAGCCAATAAATTAGCGCCCTATAAAAAAGATATTGAAAATAGTGGTTATACTACTCATCAAATTTTAACTTTAGCTTCAATTGTGGAATTAGAAGGCGTAAACGATGAATCAAGAAGTGGCGTTGCTAGTGTCTTCTATAACCGCTTAAAAGATGGTTGGACACTAGGAAGTGATGTAACGACTTATTACGCTGTGAAAAAAGACTTCTCAGTTGAGTTAACGCAAAAAGATTTAGATACTTGTAATCCTTACAATACCAGATCAACTTGTGTGAGCGGCTTACCAGTCGGTCCAATTTGTAGTAGCGGTTTAGAAAGTATCATCGCAACCATTAACCCTGCTAGTACCGACTATTACTATTTTGTTGCAGATAAAAATAAAAAGACATATTATGCTAAAAATCAAAGTGAATTTAATGCCATTATTAACGACTTAAAAAATCAAGGTTTATGGTATGTCTACGATTAAAGGTGATGAATTATGAAAGAACAAATTTTAGAAATTGAAAAATATGCCAAAGAAAATAATGTACCCATAATTGAAAAAGAATCAATTTGCTATATTATGAAGTATATTAAAGAACACAATGTCAAAAACATTTTAGAAATTGGTAGCGCTATTGGTTATTCTGCTATCTTGATGGCTTCAAGTAACCAACCAACTACCGTTACAACTATAGAACGTGATGAAACTCGTTATATGGAATGCTTAAAAAATATTAAAAAATGTGGTTTAGATAAAAAAATCAACGTTGTTTATCAAGATGCCCTTGATGTTAATTTGACTGGGGTATCATATGATTTGATTTTTATTGATGCTGCTAAAGGTCAATATACTAAATTCTTTGAAAAATATAAGTATTTTTTGAATAAGGGTGGCGTTATCATAACCGATAATATTAATTTTCATGGTTATGTTGGCAAAAGTGATACTATCGAAAGTAAAAATTTAAGACAATTAGTTGGTAAAATTGAATCCTATATTGAATTCTTAAAAAATAACGAAGAATTTACCACAAAATTTCTAAATATTGGAGATGGTATAAGTGTTAGTAAACGCAAAGACGAAGAATAAAATCTTAATAAGTATTAATAATTTAGAAGAAATAGATAAATATAAAGCGGAAGGTATTTCTACCTTTCTTTTGCCGTTAAAAGGGTATACTGTTGGTTATCCAGCTAGCTTTCAAATAGAAGGAATAAATGCTGTTGCCAGTAAAAATAATATTTATTGTCTAATTAACAAAGTCCTAAATAATAAAGAAATTGACGAATTAAAGAGTATTTTACCTAAATTAAATATTAAAGGTTTCGTCATTGAAGATATTGGTCTTATTAAGACCATAAAAGCTTTAAATAAAGAAGTAATTTTATTTATAAATCATTTTAATTGTAATTATAAGTCCATAAATGTTTGGTTAAACTATGTTGATAGTGTTTTTGTTTCCAATGAATTAACTAAAGAAGAATTACAAGAAATCGATGCCAATGTTACGAAGCCAGTAGTTTATCATCTCTTGGGCTATAATCAAGTAATGTATTCTAAACGCAAACTAGTTTCTAACTATGAAGATTATTATCATTTACCTCATACTAATCCTTTACATATAACCGATAAAATGGGAAGTGTTAAATTTACTCTTTTTGAAGAAGAGGGTAGTACCGTTGGTTTTTCTAATAAATGTGCTGTTTTAGACTGTCTTGATTTAAACAATGTTTATTATTTTTATGTTAATACAACTTTCTTAAGTGTAGATACTATCATAAAATTTTTTCACGGAGAAGACATAGTCAATACCGATAATGGCTTTTTAACCAAAAAGACTGTCTTTAAGATAGGAGATATCAAATGATTGAGTTATTAGCGCCCGCAGGGGATTTAGAAAGATTAAAAGTAGCACTTTTATATGGTGCTGATGCGGTATACGTGGGAGGGACTGACTATTCCTTAAGAGCCAATGCTAAAAATTTTAGCCTTGATGATTTAAAGAGTGGGGTCGATTTTGCCCATAGTCTTAATAAGAGAGTTTATGTAACGGTTAACATTGTTCCGCATAATGCTGATACTTTAGGATTAGAAGAATACCTTTTAAATCTAGATAAAATCGGCGTTGATGGGATAATTGTCAGTGATATCTACATTATGTCCCTTCATCAAAAGTTAGGTTTGAAGACAGAATTACACGTTTCGACCCAAGCTTCAACTAGTAACTATGAAGCCGCCATATTTTATAAAAACTTGGGAGCCAAAAGAGTAGTTTTAGCCCGCGAAACATCTAAAGAAGATATTAAAAGAATAAAAGATGAAACCCATTTGGACTTAGAATGCTTTATTCATGGGGCTATGTGTACTTCTGTTAGTGGTCGTTGCGTCATGAGTAATTATGCTACTAATCGTGATTCTAACCGCGGTGGTTGCAGTCAAGTATGCCGTTATGTATTTAAGGCCGATGATAACGAGCCCGATTTTACGATGATGCCTAAAGATTTAAATATGGTGCCATTTATTAAAGAGATGATTGAAGTTGGTGTTAATTCCTTCAAAGTAGAAGGGCGTATGCGTAGTATTTACTATATTGCTACCGTTATTTCTACTTATCGCAGTCTTATTGATAAAATAAAAAGTAATACTTTAATAGAAAAGTATGCAACTTATGCTTTAAATGTCCTAAATAGATGTGCTAACCGTGACTCCGTACCGCAATTTTTTGATAAAGTACCAGGTGTCAATGAGCAATACTTTTTAGATCGTAATGAAATTAGTAATCAAGATTTCTTAGGAATTGTAATAGAATATGATAAGGATAAAAAAGAAGTAACCGTAGAACAACGAAACTACTTTAAACCCGGTGATATAGTTGAAGTTTTTGGCCCTAATATTGATACGCAAACTTTAACTATTCCCCAAATTTATGATACTGAAGGTAACGAGTTAGAAGTGGCCCGTCACCCAAAACAGCTCATAAAATTTAAGTGTGAAATACCACTAAGTAAGATGGATATGCTACGAATAAAAGTGTTTGACTTTTAATATAATTTGTAGTATTCTTAGATAGATAATTTTTTAGAGGAGAGAATAAAAATGACAAAAGAACAAACAATTCTATTAACACCACAAGGTTATTTGGCGTTAGAAACTGAATTGAACGACTTAAAATTAAAGAAAAGACCTGAGGTAATTGCTGCACTACAAGAAGCAAGAAGTTTAGGCGACTTATCAGAAAATGCTGAATATGATGCGGCTCGTAATGAACAAGCTCAAGTAGAGGCAAGAATCAAAGAATTAGAATTTAAACTAGAACATTGTCAAGTAATGGACGGTGCATCTAAAGAAACTGTTAGCGTTGGCTCTAATGTCACTTTAAATTATATAGACGATGATGAGGAAGAAGAATACTCAATCGTTGGTTCCATGGAAGCTGACCCATTTGCTAATAAAATCTCTAATGAGTCACCTATTGGTAAAGCTATTTTAGGCCATCGTGCTGGTGAAATAGTTAATGTTGTAACTCCAACTGGTTCATACGACGTTAAAATTGTAAAAATTGCTTAATTTGCTCGCTTTATTGCTAGTTTTAAGTTATAATATAGAGGTTAGAAAAGGAAGAATTTTATGAATAATGTAAAAAAAGTTGTAAAAGAATATAAAGGTGAAATTTGGACTAAGGCTATTAAAGATGCTTATGACAAGATTAAAAAAGATGTAACAATTGATGGTTTTAGAAAAGGTATGGTTCCTTATGAGATGTTCGTTAGTAAAAATGGCGTAGAACCATTATATAACGATGCTATCGACATTTTACTTACAACTGAATATAAAAAGACTTTAGAAGAAGTTAAAGAAACGCCAGTTGTTCAACCAACTGTTGATATTAAAGATATCAATAAAGATGGAATTAGCATTGAATATACATTTATTTCTAAACCTGATGTTAAATTAGGAGAATATAAAAACTTAGGAATTAAGAAAGAAACTGCTAAAGTAACAGCTAAAGAAGTAGATGAAGAAATTACTAAACTTCAAACTAAATATGCTGAAATTAAAGTTAAAGAAAGCGGCAAAGTTGAAAATGGCAATACTGTAATCATTGACTTTGAAGGTTTCTTAGATGGTAAACCATTCGAAGGCGGTAAGGGTGAAAATTATCCATTAGAAATTGGTTCAAACACATTTATCCCAGGCTTTGAAGAAGGCTTAATTGGCATGGCTGTTGGTGAAGAAAAGGATTTAAATTTAAAATTTCCAGAAAACTATACTGAAGAACTTAAAGGCAAAGATGTAGTATTCAAAGTAAAAGTAAATATTATTAAAGAAAGAGTTTTACCTGAATTAAATGAAGATTTCTTTAAAGATTTAGGTTATGAAGATGTTAAGACTGCCGATGAACTAAAGGCAAAAGTTAAAGAACAAATTAAGACTCGTAAAGAAGCTGAAATTGAAGACAAATATATTGATGACTGCTTAAAACTTGCTGTATCAAAGATGACTGTTGAAATTAATCCGGAAATCATTGACGAAGAAATTCATAGAATTATCGATCAAGTGTCACAACAATTAAAGATGAATGGTCTAACTCTTGAACAATACATGCAATTTACTGGTATGACCCATGAAGATTTACATAAACAATATGAAGAAACAGCTACTACAAGAGTAAAAGAAAGATTCTTATTAGAAGAAGTTGCTAAAGAAGAAAAAATCGAAATTAGCGACAAAGATGCTGAAGCTAAAGCCGAAGAAATGGCTAAGAATTATGGTATGACTAAAGAAGATTTACTAAAAGAATTTGGTGGTCTTGATATGGTTAAATATGATATGAAAATGCGTGAAGCAATTAATATCGTTAAGGGAGAGTAATCTTCCTTTTTATTTTGCATATTGATTTAAAAAAAATATCAGCTAAGATGCTATAAAATTTTGGATAGCAAAATTGCTGAAAAGGATATTGAAAAAAATTATGATAAAACGCCTGTTAATCAAAAAAGGTTGACATATATATATTGATATGATAAGATATTTACTGTTATTAAGTGAGGAGGGAATACAAATGGCAGTTAAATTAAGATTAAAAAGAATGGGCTCTAAGCAAAAACCATTTTATAGAATAGTTGCAGCTGACTCAAGATGCCCAAGAGATGGTAGATTCATTGAAACAGTAGGCACTTATAATCCAATTAAAAATCCTGCAGTTATTACAGTTGATGAAGAAAAAGCTATCAAATGGTTAAACAACGGTGCTGTTCCAACTGATACAGTTAAGAACATTCTTGCTGGTGAAGGCATTATGAAAAAATATGCTGAATCTAAAAAGAAAGAAAACTAATTTATGGAATTAAAAGAATTTACCGAATACTTAGTTAAATCAATTGTTAATAACCCCGAACGAGTTCGCGTTAGTGAATTTAAGTTAGAAGATGATTTAATAATTGAAGTGTTAGTAAGCGATGAAGATCGTAGCGTTGTCATTGGCAAAGGTGGCAAAATGGCTAATGCGATTAGAACCTTGGTTCAAGCTCATGCTTACATTATGAATTTAGGTAGAGTAAAATTAAATATTGATTCAATTTAAAGATATTTGGTGCTAACCGATATCTTTTTAATTTTAAAAAATGTTATTTTCCTTACTAACTTTTATCAATAAAAATTAATTTATGTGAATTTCTTGTGAAATTTACTAAACTAGCTTGAAATTTACAAAAAGTTAACTTATAATAAGAAACTGCAGGAAGGAGAAGACATAATGAAAATTGATAAAAAAAGAATACAAAAATTTGCGGGAGTGACTCCCTTAGTAGCGGCCGTTGCCATAGGAGGCACTATCGCAATTAATGAATATACAGTCAATCATAATGAAAACATTTGTTTACTAACTAAAATTTTAGGATGGGATCATCAAGTTCAAGCTATCAATAAGGATGAAGAAAATATTAAAAATGGTGTCTTTGCTGAGTATAGTGAGATCTATTATGAAGTGCCAGATGGTTATATTATTCATCGTAAAGATATGACTGGTTACAAAAAAGTAGATGGCTATACTGCTTATGATAGTAATAATAATAATCAACCATATCAAGTTAGTGCAACGATGTTAACAATGAATCCCACTATCTATTTTGTTCCTAATATTGAAATATTTAAACATAATGACGAACTAAATGAAGACGAATTAGTAAAAGAATTAAAATTAAAGTAGGTGGATAATGGAAGATTTTAGATTTATTGAAAATAACATCACATATTATGTAATTGCTACATATTATGATGAAAAATATACTAAGAAAAATTATATGCTATATACTGATAAAACTTATAAAGATGGTAAGTTACAAGTATTTTATTCTATCTATGAAGAACAGCTTGATAAAAAAATAAAATTATTAGAAATGAAAACTCCTGAAGAAAAGAAAGTTGGCTTGTCATTTTTAAAGTCAGTATTAGAAGATATTAATAAGTAGAGTGCTTTACGCATTCTTTTTTTCTAAAAAAAATTTATTTTAAGATTATAATTTGGCAAAATTCGACACGGTACTTATTGTATTATTATCTCGAAAAGAAAGAGAGATAAATATGAAAAAGATTTTAGTGCCAGTAGTTATCGCCTTAGCGGCCGTTAATGTTAATGCCAAGGGAAAATGGGATGCTCCCTACGTTACTTCTAAAGACGAAAGTGGCATTACTAGAGATATTGTCTGCGAGAAAAAAGACTGTGTCGAAATTATTACCATTCCTGAAAACTTTAAAGATAAAGAACTAACTATTAAACCAAGTATTTTTTATAATGAAAATTATGTATCCATGCCTGGTGATACGAGAAACTTTAGTTTAAAAATAATTAATCTAAGTAACAATGATTATACTTATCAAGATAATTCTTTATATTTAAAGCCTATTGAAGATACGGATAATTACCCAGACTTAATTAGCTATAATAATGCTAAAATTCCAAAATTTGCAACCATGTATCGTCTTTACAATAGCGAACCATTAAAAGCTTTATTTAATAATCAAAATTTAACCGATGAACAGATAAAAGATGAAAGTATTGTGCCAAAATTAAAAGAACTTGGTTATACTAATGGTATTCAAGATTTAGATAAGTACTATGTTGATTATTTTAATAATAAATATCACACTAAATTCACTTGTTTAGAAGATTTAACTGATACTTATATTGGGAAGATATGGACTAATATTAGTAAAAGAAGTACAACCCTTGAAACCAATAATAACTTAATCGAATTTCAACAAAATTATTTTTACAATGTCCTTTTAACAATGAAATATAATGATAAAACTAAGTTAGATGATACTAAATATAGCATAGGAGCTTATTCTCGTAAAGAACAAAGTTATCAAGATTTAAATAAGACTTTTCTAGAAATAACAATTCCTAAGACTAGTGAAACTTCTTTAGAACCATTTTCTTTCCACTTAAATGGACCTTTAACAAGAAATAGTTATATGGACTTTACTTATGGTGTTGAAGTCGGTTTATCTTTTGATAAAGTTCTTAAATATGGTGATGTTTATGTTTATTATATCGATACCTTAGGTAATTTACTTACAGATAAAATTACTATGCGTGATGAAGTCGATAAAGCCTACACTACGGAAGAAAAAAGTTTTGATGGTTATAAATTAGTAAGAGTAGATGGACCAAAAGAAGGAACCTTTATCGAAGGTGTTCAAGAAGTTTATTATATGTATGATATTGATAATACTAAGACTGTTGATAATATTGTCCCTAGTGATGATATTTATACTGGCGTTAAAAGTAGTCATCTAAGTCTTTATGCTTTAATCGTATCCCTTATCCTTTTAATAGGAGCTAAGATAAAATATGCTAGAAAGTAAGAAAATTCGTAGTATCTTAAGTGTTTTATTAGTTCTAAATTTTATTTTAATAATCATGTGTTTAGTAAGAATGAAATTTAGTTATGCTGAGGTTGAAAAGTATACTAATATGGCCAACAATGAGTATAAAGATGATTATACTAAAGAAATAAATAACGATATTATTGGTAGTATTAGTCTAGGCAATAAAACTTATCTTTTAACCCAAACAACTGATAATAAATATTATTTAAATCATAATTACAAACGTCAAGAAGATCGCTTTGGAGCCATATTTGTTGATTATCGTTGTAGTTTACTTGATGATTCTAACTGCTATATTTATGGTCATAGTTCTAAAGATTATGACCTTCCTTTTAATATTATATTTAAGTATCAAGATAAAGATTTTTTAAATAGTAATAATATTATTAATATTAATTATAAAGGATACGATTTGACTTATGAAATAGTAGGTATTACTAACCAGTATGATAATCTTGGTAAATACTTATATATTCAAACTTGTAATGAAAGTGCCAATGGCGATATTATTTTAGTTGCGAAAAAAGTTTAAGAATGCTATCATTATAGTAGGTGATAGTAATGGAAGATAGAGAAAATAATAATAGTCAAAAAATAGATCCAGTCCAAGTTAGACAGGTCGAAAATGTAACGTATCAAAATTTCCATGCCGCTCATGAAGCAGAAGAAAGACGCAGACAATTAAATGAAGCATGGCAAACTTTAAAAGATAATAACGTTGATTATGATGGTAAAATTTTTCATAACGCTTCTTTGCAGAGCAGAAAAATGGATCGTCGTACATTTCTTAAAATATTAGCAGCTTTGAGTATTTTAGTTGTAGCAGCAAAGCTAGGAATGATTGCTAAACCAGAAATAGAATTCGAAAAGGCTAAAAAAGATACGCAAGACATAATCAATGATTTAATAGCTCAAAAAAAATATTTTGGTGATGATGCTTCATTGCCGGAAAAAATAACTGAAGAAAATAAAACTCAGATTGAAAATTTGATTAAGGGAATAATGGACAATAGTAAAAATGACGAAGATAATCATTTAAACCGTGATCAAGCTATTTATGCAATTAGTCTTTGCGGAAAAGTATCAAATCTATATGAAACTTATTATGGGGAAAATCTTGAAATTTACAAGTACAAATACTTTAGTACTTATAAAGATGTAGCTGATCGAGGTTATGCAAATTATATGCAGTATGGTTTGCCAGTTGTTAACCCTAAAAATGACGGTGAAAAAGGTGCAAGAGGAATAGATTACGTTGAAGGAATTCGAATTTTAGAAGAGAATATCAAAAGTTTAAATTTGCAGGAAGAAAGTGGTAAAGCGCTATGAATATAAAGGATACAGTTGATTTTTATACCTTAGATGGTAAGATTTACTTAATAGTTAAAGAAATAGAATACAATAATCATAAGTATGTTTATCTAACTAACGAAATGGATTATCATGATTTATTACTTAGAAGAGTAGAGGGCAATGACTTGCTACCGTTAACTAATGAGGAAGCAGCTGGGGTCTTAAACAAACTATTTGCATAAGAAAGGCTACTTATATGCCTTTTTTTCATTAATTCTTCACAATTAATAATTAAAATGAAAAAGTGTAGGAGAGAACTTATGAGAAGAAAAAATAAAAATATAATATTAATAACACTATTATTGGTTTTTACTAGCTTTAGTATTATTTTGTATAGTAATTTAACTAATAATAACTTTGATAATAATTCTAGTTACAGTGATAATTATAATGATTATGGCAATAATTATGATTCATATTATCCCAGTTATGGCTATGATAATAATGATACCATTACAAGTACTAAAACTAGTACCAGTCGCACTAGCCAAATTATTACAGTTGTTGTAACTTCGATTCTAGTAGTTATATCTATTCAAATACTATTTTATTTATTATTTTCCGGCTTTAATTATTTAACTTTTAAATTGACTTTTTTTCCTTTAGCTAAAATTGGTGTTTATTTAATCCTTAGCTTAGGTTTAACTGTTAGTATTTTATATCTTGCTATAAAGCCTATTACTTTTTTACCAGCGGATATAATTGTCGAAGATAATTCTAAAAATAATAATCAAAGTAATGATAAAAATAATACAAATCTTCCTAATTTAGATGGTAGGGAAGTTACCGATAAAGATATCAATTTAGATGATTATGATCAAAATATTTTAATAACTAGGGGTGGAACTTATAATTTAACTGGCAAGTTTAATCATAGCATTATTGTTAGTTGTAATGGTGATGTGACTTTGTCGCTAAACAATGTAACGATAAATACTAAAGATACCGCTAGTATCATTAATAAAGGGACTGGTAAATTAAAAATAGAAACTCTAGAAGATACTGCTAATACTCTAAGTGATGAAAATACTTCGTATTATGATAGTGTCATTTATTCAACGGGACCATTAGAGCTTAAAGGAACAGGTATTTTAAATATCAATGGCAATCAAAATATAGGTATCAATGTTGTTTCTAATGATTTTACTTTAAATAGTGGAACTGTTAATATCAATGCTAAAAATTATGGTATCGTTAC
>CAKOKF010000026.1 GCA_934090775.1 uncultured Bacilli bacterium | reverse complement strand
CCCATTAAGATACTTTGAACAATTAATAAGGCAATAAAGTATACAGAACCACCAGCAAATGTTAAAGTATCCATAGTAATATAGACAGCACATTGAATTAAGAATACTAAGATAATTGGAATTAAAATTGATTTAAATGTAAATGCTACGACAACGAAGATAAAAATCATAGTTAGGACAGTTATTAAATTCATTTCACCATCAAATGATTCACTCATTTCAAGAGCCATTGGTGAATCACCAATAACATAAGCATTTTTACCATTCATTTGGTCTTTAACAGAACGAATGAAGCTATAAGTTTCATCGCCTTCGGCATCTAATGTAGTGTTAAGGATAGCACGATTATAATCTTTACCTACTAATAATTCTTTTGCATCACTAATAGTAGTTTTAGCATCAGTAATCTTAGTACGCATATCATTATCAATAAAGTCATCAAAACGTGTATCAGTTAGAATATCATCATTAATATAGCGAACAAATTCTTCAACAGTTAAAGTCCACTCTTCATTATAATTATTTTCACTACCATAATAGATGAATAATAAATCCATAGTATTTTCATCAATATTATCAGCTAAAGGTTCGATAAGCGCTAACATTTCAGTTAGATTAAATTTAGTATTTTTCTTAACTGATTCCATAATAGCACGGACAGTATTTAGTTGTGTTTTCATATCATCAGTAAACATAGAAGCATATTTACTATCATTTACCACATTATCTAATAAATAGTTAACAAACGTATCTAATGATAAAGAAACATTTTTACCATTTTGAACTTCATATAATGAATATAATAGTTTTAAATCATCTTTAGAAGTACCAGTTAAGCTTGCCATATCAGTATAGTTATATTTAGTATTATTATAAATAGAATTCATTACCGTATTGACAAGATTTAGTTTAGTTAGAGAGTCTTTATCAAGGGAGCCTTGTAACATTTCATCATTTTGATGATCAAGTAAGAATTTAGTAAATTCCATTGGTGTAACTGTAGTATTAGTGTTCATAACATGATAAAGTGTATAAATTTGTTTAACCATGGCCTCATCAACACCGATTAATCTATAAAGTTCAGTATAACTAAATTTAGTATCATTATTAGTAGATTCCATAATATTTTTAGCAAGTGTTAAAGTTTGGATAGTATTTTCATCTAAGATTTTACTTAGAATAGCATTATCCTTATTTTCAAGAATTAAGTTTACAAATTCATAAGGAGTTACATAAATCTCTTTATTTTGGATGATGGCAATTACTTCATCTACTTTTTCTTCCGGAATTCCTAAGGCAGTAGCAATTTCTTTAATAGTCATTATTTCTTCCTCAGTTATTTCATGATTTTGGATATAATCTTCTAATTTTGCTAAAATTTCATCAACATCAATACCCGTTTTTTCTTCAATTGCTTCTTTATATTTAGTAATTATTTCTTTAATTTGAGCAGGAGTATAACCGTTAATAGTAACATTTTTTAAATCTAAAATGGAATCAATATCATCTTTAGATAAGTCAAAAATCTTAGCTAAGCCTTCGGCATCCATTTTAGTATTGATAATTTCTTTATTACTTAATACTTTTAATAATTTTAAAGAAGCAACTGTATCATCAGTAAATAAACCTTTATATTTTGGATTAGTATAAACTTTATCTAAAGTAAAATTAACAAATTCATTGATAGTTAATTTTTCAGTTATAGGTTGTAATGATTCATAATACATAAATAACTTATCTACATCTTCTTTAGATAGTTCAAACATATTAGCAATTTCACTAGAATTTTTCTTAGAGGTAATATTAGTTTTACTTAAGAATGGTTTAGCTTGATTTAATAAAGCTTTTTGGTCATTTGAAATGTAAGCTTTATAAGTATCATTTTTTAAGACATAATTATTTATAAAATTAGCAAGTTCTAGCAAAGTAATTTTACTGCTTGGGTCAGTGGCATTATAAAGAATAAATAATTGGTCAACTTGATCTTTTGATACTCCTAAGATACTTGCAATTTCACTAGCAGTTCTCTTTTTATTTAAAGCACTTACACTAGTAAAGTTTTTAAGTTTATTAATATTTTCTCTTAACTCTGGTGTTATTTCTTTAGAAAGTTCGGCATTTGGATATACTTTATTTTCAATGAAAGTAACTAAATCGTTAAAAGTCATAGTTGTATCTTGTTTATTATAGTAATTGAAATAAATTAATTTAAGAACATAATCATCAATATCAACATCTTGACCTAATTCACTAAATTTATCTTTTAGTTCATCATATTTTAATGGTTCATTGATAGTATTACCATAACATAAAATTTGGTCGATTTTTTCAGTTCCTTCTAAAGAACGGCAGTAAGCACCAACAAAGTCTTCTTCACTACTTGGATAAATAAGTGCTATTTGGTTATTTTCTTTAAAAATTCGTGCGATATCATCTTGTTCGTTAGAAGTAAATTCATATTGTAAGTTGCCTTTTAAGAAATAACTTAAAGCAAAGATAGCAATAAATAAGAAAATAGCAATATGACGAATACCAAAACTGAAGTTTCCTAGCCAGTCTAATTTCATAGAGAAATGCTTCTTTTGTGTTTTTTTGATTAAATCATCAAACATCAAAATCAAAGCTGGTAAGGCTAAAAAAATACTTACTAAGCTGAAGATTACACCTTTAGCAAGAACAATTCCTAAATCACGACCAATAGTAAAGCTCATAAATACTAGAGCAAGTAAACCGACGATGGTGGTTATAGAACTACTAGAAATAGAACCAAATGAATGGTACAAAGCATTTTTCATAGCTTTTTCTTTATCTTTTTCGTGTTCTTTTTCTTGGGTATATCTATTCATTAACATAATAGAATAGTCCATTGATAAAGCCATTTGTAAGATGGCACAAATAGATGTAGTAATATTAGAAACACTACTAAAAATAATATTAGTGCCTTTGTTTAAGAAAACAGCAAGACCAATAACAAATAAGAATAGGAATGGTTCGACATAACTATCACACATAATGATTAAGATAATCATTGCACAAAAAATAGCAAGTGCAATTACCGCAATATTAAGAACAGGTGCATTACGAGTAGCAACTGCCCCAGAAGTATAAACTTCATAGTCTTTGTAATTATCTTTTACACTATTGTAAACATTGGCAGCATTTTTTGAGTCATCAGTGCCATCGACTGTAATTTCGTAAAGTGTATATTCATCCTTATTATACTTATCAGTATCATCATAAGAAACAGAAGATACACCGTCTAAATTTTCTAATTCTTCTTTAATTTTGTTTTTATCTTCACTATTTAAGTCTTTAAACATGACATTTAATGCACTAGTAGATAATTCAGGAAACTCCTCATTCATAATGTCCATACCAATTCTTGTTTCTGAAGTTCTTGGCAAATACTCAGTTAAATCATAATTGATATTTACTTTAGTTGAAAGATATAAGCAAACTACTGATAAAATTATAAAAATAGCTAATACATAATTTCTTTTTTCAATAATGAAATCAGTAACTTTTCGCATAATTTTTCCTCCCTTTAAACCCCATTTTTTTGGGACGCACAACAAATTATATGCAAACAGGTGCATTTTATAAAGCACACTTTTATGGATAGTGTCTAAATTTTGACAAGTGTTTGCAAAATGTTTTGTTTTTTGATATAATTTATCTAGTTTAAAGGTGGTTTAAATGAAAGTCAAGAATAAAAATAGGTCTTCAATAAAAACAAGACAAAAAATTAGAGAAGCGTTTGCGGAGCTTTTAAAAGAGAAGAATGAGTTGTCTAATATGACAGTTACAGAGTTAGTAAAACTAGCCGATATTACCAGATCAACTTTTTATACACACTATGATTCAATCTATGATGTGGCCAAGGACTTACAAGATGAAACATTAGAACTTATCTCTATTTATGATAAAGATATTAGAAGTATTAATGATTTAGATAAGTATATTGATCGTGTTATTAAGAATTTAAAAGATAATGAAGATATGTATAGAACCCTTTTAAGAAGTAGAGAGCCATTATTATTTATTGAAAAATTAAGCAATATGATTAATAAAAGATTAATGGATTTTAATATGTTCTCTAAAACCGATTTTAATGACTTAATAGTTACTTTTTTTACGTATGGTTGCGTAAATTTATTTGTTCGTTATTTCATGGGAGATCTAAAATGTTCTTTAGATGATATAGGTGAGTTCATAAAAGGAATGGTTAAAGAGCTATTAACCAATAAGAGTATTAATTATAAAATATAATACTTTTGTAATTAGATAATCAAAAATACTGCTAAACATTTTTATTAGCAGTATTTTTTTTGACATTATTATTTAAACTTTGAGACTTATTTTGATTTCTAAAATTTT
Source organism: uncultured Bacilli bacterium (assembly GCA_934090775.1). GTDB lineage: Bacteria > Bacillota_I > Bacilli_A > RF39 > UBA660 > CAG-605. The sequence goes on along the minus strand of CAKOKF010000026.1, from coordinate 8,896 downwards.
TTTTCTTATCATTAGAGACTTTTTTTAATATTTTTAGGTTGATTTAAGACGTCTTTAATAACACTTTCTTCCAAATTTGATAATTATAATTCTCTTTCTTTATCAATCTTTTGTTGATTTTTTAAGATTATGTCATCTAAATCAGGTTGAAAAGATAAATGTATAAAGTAAGCACCAGCATTAACAGTTACTAAGATAATAGCAAATCCTACTAAATAACATTTTATTAGTTTTTTGGGACTTTCTTTTTCTTCTAAAGCAGTTACAATTTCATTATATTTATTTCGAAGAGTATTTTTTTCAGTTAAGGAAGAGTATTTTAATTGTTCTAATTCTTCAATCTTGGTATTTATAGAAGAAATATTATTCTCTAACTCTAAATACTTGGAAGAATTATTAGAAGTTTTAGGAAGTTCAGATAATTCTTTTTGATATAATTGTTTTTTTTGATTTAATTCTTTTATTTCTTCCACATATTTATTATATTCATCTTCATTTTCTTTAATTGATGCTTCAATTGTTATTTTATTTTCTTCAGTATAATTATTAATATTTGTAATATATTTATTCAAGTTTAACAAAATAGTTAAAATACCTAGAAATAGCCCTAAAACAATCGTAAGTATACCTGTAATTAATAATGATTTGTTGGAAAGATTATTAGTTTTTTGCATATATAACCTCTTTATATTCTTATACTTATATAATAACACAAGGGTTTTCATAATGCAAAATATTTTCTAACGTTTAGTTTTAGCTAACTTTAAAAACAATCATTTAGTTACTATTTTATAAAATTTACTTTGTATTTTATAATTAATATGCTATAAATAAGATAGAAATAGTAGAGGTACTTATGCAAAGAAGAAATGGAATGTTATTATTAATAATTTTAATTATATTTATGCTTTGTGGATGTGGTAAGATGCAAGCTACAATTAGTATTAAAGAAAATCTAAATTTTCAGGTTTATAGTACGATTAAATTTAGTGACCTAATTGAAATTAATGATGGTTTTATCGTTGATGATAAAGAAATCTTATTAGATAATATAGGTAATAATAGTGCTAATATTAGTTATCAAGATTATAAGAAGCATAAAGCCAATATAAAAGTTGAATTTAATGTGTATGATGATACAGCACCATTTCTTAGTATGAGTAATAATGTGTATAAAATTGTTAATAGTGATTTTAACTTATGTGACAGTGCTTTTTACGGTGATAACTATGACCGTAATGTTGCTTGTTTAATTAATGGTGATTATGATAAAGATACAGTAGGAGCATATAAACTTAATATGATTGTTAGAGATGCGAGTGGTAATGAATCCAATAAAGAATTTACCTTACATATTATTAAAGAGTTTACAAATAATACTGGAGAAAATAGTACACCCACCGGATTAAATATTGGTGATGCAATAAAGAAATATAAAAATGATGAAACAATGATTGGGATTGATGTTTCAAGTTTTCAAGGTCAAATTGATTGGGAAAAAGTAAAGAATTCCGGAGTAGAATTTGCAATTATTAGATTAGGATTTGGTTATACGGTTAATATGGAATTAGTATTGGATAAATATTTTAAAGAAAATTTAAAAAGTGCCAAAGAACAAGGATTAAAAGTCGGGGTTTATTTTTACACGTATGCTAATTCACTAGAAGAAATTAGAGAGCAGGCTAAATTTATTAGTGATAGTTTAGATGGAGAAACATTAGATTTAGGCGTAACTTTCGACTGGGAGAATTGGAATAATTTTCAAGATTATCAGGTAAGTTTTTATGATTTAGATAATATGTACAATAATTTTAATAGCTTTTTAAAAAATAAAGGCTATAATACCATGTTATATGGTAGTAAGTTTTATTTAAATAATGTTTGGAATACAAATGATAAAGATGTTTGGCTTGCCCATTATACTGATATAACTAATTATGATAAAGATTATAAATTATGGCAATTTACGGATAAAGGCATAGTTGACGGTATTAATGGCTTTGTTGATTTAGATGTTTTATATAAATAAAAAAAAGTAGAAGTTGAGATTCTACTTAAATATATTTTTATTTTCTATTTCTTGTTCTAGTATATCCTTTTTGATAGCGTAAATATTCTACCTTAAGTTTAATAAAAGCAAGGACTACTCCAAGGGCCATTGGAGCTGCTAACGGAGAAGTTATTTTATTACCAATGTGTTTAACATAGTCTTCATATTTTTCTATTTGAAGAGTTACAGTATCCAAGCTAGGGTTTTCTGTTTCCTGAATTGGGAATAATTCATCAGTGTAGAGATAGTTTACGTCACAATTGCCATTACCATCGCTAGCGCCTGTATCTTTGCATGCATTAGTTACTTGTTTGATAGCTGGACTGACACCTATAAATGCATCGTTATTTACTTCCTCTAATTCATCAAGCGTAAAGCCATCAACATTGCGTTCGCTTGTTAAATATTGACCGCCGCCTGCTAACCATAAAGGTGTATTTAACTGACTTATTTCACTATTGTGACTACTTTTAATGTTAGAATTAATATCGCTAGTAACACTCTTATTGGCATAAAGTCCAACTATTTTATAATTATATCTACTAGCAAGTTCTTTGGCACTATTAATAATTTGATAATAATCATTAGTATCGCAATAACGTTCAAAATCGATAAAAATAGGCACATTATTTTTATTAACATTTAATGAATTATTACTAAATATAGCATCACAATTTTGAAGACGTGCTTCAAAACGAGAGTTAAAATCATCAATAGCAATCTCTTTATCAACTACAAAATATAAGCCAAAAGGGACATTATTTTGAACAGCATTAATTACATTTTCCTCTAATTTTTTATCAGGACTTATCATAGCACCAACGTATTCATTTTTACTATTACGTGCAGAAGTTGCCCTTATAATAATAAAGTCAGATGTTTCTTGAATTCGTTGCCAATCCATTGTTCCTTGGTTAACACTGACATCAATTCCTCTAGCAACAGCATAACTATAATTTCTCGTGTTAGTATTTTTATTTACAGTAGCATACATGTTAGGTATTTTAATTACACTTAGTTCTGATATTTGTGATGGTTTAGCATCATTATAATTAAGGATATCATTAACACTTAAGCCATATTTTAGGGCGATACCTTGGATAGTTTCACCAGGTTGCAAAGTATAATAAGCTGATAATACTTGATTTTCTTCTTTATTAAGACCTTTATTATTTATAACATTTGCTAAATTGTATGATGCTTCAATGTTACCAGAGCGATCCTTTTTAATAGTTGCGATACCTTTATAAAAATAGTTATATTCCTCTTTATCAAAATCATGATCCATTGTTAAATAAGTATCATAATCAGTTATAGTTGTTACAAATTCATTACAATTATAAAGATTAGCATCATTGCCAGCAAGCCCTACATACATGTTTGAATTACTACATTTAGTTATAAAAGCATTAATTAAATCAGCTTTTTGCGTATTATTTAAATTATAGTTATTCATAATTTCATCAATAGATAAATATACCGGTAATTCAATAGTGTATTTTTGACAAAAAGCTTGTAACATATCAATTTCGTTGTAAATTTCACCTAAATTGTTAGCATTGGAATGTAGTACAACTGCACAAGAGATACCTTTTTCTTGACACTTCTCAGCAACTTTTTCCATTTCTACTAAATCATTATCGCCACCGATATTTAAAATCATAAAGTTATTTTGCTTAACTTTTAAACTACTGTAGTCATCATAGCCATAAGTGTTTTTTGCAGCATTCTCATGAACAATTCCTGCCTTATAGTTTTCAAAAGTATTAGAAGCTGTAAGTAAAGCATAAGCATCTAATGTTAAACCAGCTGTAGAAATTATACTACATATTTTTAGTATTTTTTCCTCATCTAAATTAAAATTCATAAAATCCCCCTTAACACCTTAAGGTAGTGTGGGATTTGTTTACACACTATCACATAAAGTGCTTCTTGGTTACGTATGCTAACATAATGTTTGCAAATTGTCAAGTGAAAATTTTAGGGGTCTTAATTTTAAAAGAACTTTTACATTTTCATTTGTAAAACTTGGTTTATGATGATGTAGCACCTTTTCTTAGTATGAGTAACAATGTTTATAAAGAAATAAATGTATTTTTAATTTATGGGATATTGCGTTTTACGGTAATAATTATGACCACAATGTTGATTGTGTTATTAATGGTAAATATGATAAAGATTATAAAATATGGAAATTTAGTGATAAAGGTTTAGTTGATGGTATTAGTGGTTTTGTTGATTTAGATATTTTATACAAATGATTATTTAATATTCTAAGTTCATGTACTAATTTAAAATTTTAAAACTTATTTTACACAGAAAAACTGAATAAAGTCTTGTAACTCTATTCAGTTTTTTGTTCACACTTTATAAGATAAATTATAATTATAATGATAAATGTAGTTTGTTTTCATCATTATTTTGATTAGCAAGCATGTTAAGGTCTTCTTCATAAGATTCAGCAGAAATGTCAGCTAAATTATTCAGGTATTTATCATTAGCTGTTAAAGTTTGTTTTTTATAATTATATTCAGCTATTTTTCTATTTACATCAAACTCAATTTGAGCTATTTGAGTTAAGAAACTAGCTTCATTAACATATTTACCATCTTGGGCTATAGATACACGATATCTAGTATATAAATCCTTTAATTTTGATAATTCTTCATTTAAATTACAATCAACATTTGCTGTAATTTTATTGATTAAATCATAAAGTTGTTGAGCTACTTGTGTAGTACCTTTTAGACTTTCTTCTTTAGCCAAAGCAGCTTGTTTTTCTTCTTCTTTTATTTCAGTTTGTTTGATATCTATAGAGTCTTTTAGCTCATTGATATCTGAATCAATAATTTTTTTAGCTAAGATTCTTGAACCGATAAAATGATTAAATAACACTTTAACTATTTCGGCAGTGCCCTTTACTATAATAAATGGTATAAGAATAATATGTATAATTAAAGTTAATAAAACATCTTCAGCGGTCGGATTATGACCTACACCAAAGAGAAAATCTGTACTCGCCCCCAACATACAACATAATAAACTAGGAATTTCACTAAGTTCGTAATGATTAGCAGCAATTACTTGTTTTCTATATGCCTTTTTTACAGCCTTTGGATTTTGTTCCAATATTTCTAAAACTTTTTCATTTGTTTTTAAGTCAAATTCATAAAATCTTCTATCTATACCATCTTGCTCTTTGGCTATGGCTTGACGTAATTCTCTATTTTCATATGTGCATGGAATCCCAGCGGCTTCCGTTAAATCAATAGCGATTACATGTCTGTTAAATTCAGATTTTTCTATAAATTCATCTATAAACCTATCCAGACAATTTTTCTTTTTTGCCATTTTATTTTCCCCCTTTAGCACAAGTTCGTGCCTCTTGGTTGGATATATTAGCACATTATTTTCGCATTGTCAATTTTTTTAGAAATCTACTTTAGAAATCATTAACAATGTAATTGGTTACTATGAATTTATGAGGTTGCAGCAATAAATCATTATCAACCATTTTTAATAATTCTTTTTTAGTAAACCATTTTATCGTATTAACCTCTTCTAATTGATATTTTAATTTGCTAGTATCTATTTTGTCCGTTATTAAATAAATATTGAAAATAAAATTTTTTTCAGGATATTTAACCGTAGCTAACTTGGTTATTTTTGTATTTATTAATCCTAATTCTTCAAATAATTCTCTTTTTAAGGCAGTAAGTGCGGTTTCGTTATGCTGCAAATGACCACCAGCAAAACACCACTTATAATCATTTCTAATTGTCGTTTGCTCTAGTAAAAACTTATTATCATTTTTAATAATGGCATAAGAAAGCATAATGTTAGTATTTTCTGGTATTTCGTCTACCCTCCGAACAATTGTTTTATCTAATTTATTAAAATTATTGTCATATAGATCTAGTATTTCCATAATTAGTATTTCCTTTCTTTATAAATTTAACTCCAATCCATCATATGCAATATGGTAGCCATTACTAAATGCTTTTTTTTCTGCTAATTCATGATATGGCATACCATCATGTGAGATATGTGTTCCATAAATTTTAGTTGTATTATTTATTATATTTAACTTTTTCATTTTCTTTAATTGCTCTAAGAAAAGATTAGTATTTAAATGAGAGAATGAATAATTAACATTGCCGAAAGTATGATCCATAATAACACAATCTATATTATATTCTTTTAATTGCGTTAAGGCTAAATCTGTTAAAGCTGGTGTATCAGTCGCATAAAATAAAGTTTTATTTTTTGCTTGGATAACATATAATAGAGAGCCGTGCTTCATATCATGAGCAGAGTCGATAGCTCTAACAGTATAATTACCTATTGTAAACTTATCACCAGAATTAACACTGGTACTTTCTATATTTAATTTTTCTTGTCCTTCTTTGCTAATTAAATCAGCGTGTTCATACCGACTAACTCTGTTGCTCATAATTTCTAAGCATTTTGGGTGAGCAAATATTTCTAATTTAAGATGATTTTTCATTGCCATATACGGTATTCTTGCACACAATAATCCTTGATCATAATGATCAGTGTGAATATGCGTTTGCAATAAATACTTAACTTTTCCCATGTTTTTATTGTACATCATCATCGCACTTTGAGTATCAGGTCCTAAGTCAATTAATAGATCATCGTTAATTAAAATTGAAGCTCTTTTTCTTAAACTTTTTCCACCATATTTTCTTGCATTTTGACAATTATTACAATTACAAAAAGCAAGTGGATACCCTATAGCTCCTGTCCCCAAAAAAGTTATTTTCATTTAAGTATTTCCTTTCTTTTAGACCATTATGACATTGCCATCAAGATTGCATATATAACAGTCTGGTAGTAACTTCTTTATTTCTTTTAAAATATTTTCATCTTGTTCATATTTTCTTCCAACTAAAATTCCTTCAATTAAATTACTAGGTATTCCAAAAAGAATTGCACTTTCTCTATTAGTAAAGAAGTCATTTTTCTTTGCTCTTTCCTTAATGAATTTTTCATAATAGTCTGGATTCACAAAATCTTTTACTAATTCATTATCAAAGTTATTAGCATCCAAGATATCTCCAAATAATAAACCACTTTTCTTTACTGAATCAGCATTAAAAATTATACCAATTTGCACTTTATTTTGATTTAGACTTGGCATAAATCTTGCTTCTTTAGTTTGTTCCATTAACCACATATGGCAATCATATTTTTGAGATATATTATTTATATCAGCCATTTCATCGTAAGGAATTACAGCGGTTTTACTAACTTCTTTCTTTTCATTTTCATCATAAACACCACAATACATGATTGTTCCACCAGAATAAAAATTAATGTAATCTTTTAAATAGTAATCTTTTTGTAAATTCCACACGCCAACGGAGCTTGGATATTTAGATAACCTTCCGTCTATAAACCAACTGGAAATTAATCCGTTATTAGCAATTTCACTAAGGCCTTCAAAGTTTTTATAAGTGCCATGCAACAGTGTTCCTTTTGTCAAGAAAACACTATCTCCTATTGCGTAGGTGTGCTTTAAATTGCCTAGATCTTTCGAATCATAGAATCTTTCTATTTGACTTAAGATAAAATTTTTTGAGCTTTTATTTAATTTTTCTTTTGTTTGTTTTATAAAGTCTTCTTTTTTCATATTTTCTCCAACTTTTTAAGTATTTTTAACATTTAATTATTTTAACTATTTAGAAACTGATAAGACTTTACCATCCCTAGAACATATATAACAATTAGGAAACAATTTTTGAATTATTAAGTAATCGTCATCATTCTTTAATTTATCACTAACTATAATACCCTCGATCATAGTTGCTGGAATACCAAAGATAATTGCCTTCTCACGACCATTTTCATTCTTATCGTACTCTTTGTTAATAATATATTTTTCAAAATACCAATTAGGTAAAATTTCATTGCTAACTTCTTTTGGAAACTTTAAATCAAATATATCATTTTCCACTAATAAATTATCTTTTTGATATTTAATTATAAAAGCAACTGAACATTCGTTATTGTTAAGTTCGTTTGGAAGAAAACGCTGTTCTTGATTCTGATAGATTATATAATTTCGATATCCTCTCTCGCGTTTTATTACTTCTTTTAAATTAGCAAAAGAGGCAATTTCACTTTTATAAATTTTATCGGTATTATTATAAAAATCTATTGTTACCCCTGTGTGTTTTTCTAACCATTCGTTCAAGCTAATATTTTCTGTGATTTTCCATAACTCCACGACATACGGTTTCTTCTTTTTTATTGGCGTATTGCTATAAAATTCACTTGCAATTAAACCAGTTTCAGAAATTATTTTTAGTTCTTCTAAGTTTGCTCGGGAGCCATGAATTAAAGTGTAATTATCCAAAGTTACAACATCACCAATTTTATAATTGGCATGGTGTATTTTATTATAACTTTGAAATAATTTAATTTGAGTCTGAAATAATTCTTTAGTCGTTGGTGAAAGATTAAGATAATCTAATTTTTTTCTATATTTTTCTATATTTTTCTATATCTACCATATCAACCATTCTTAATCGTTAATAACTTATTTTGCAAATCTTTAATAAATTTTACAGATGTATCTCTTTTACCATCACCGCCATAATTAAAAAAATCATTCCACTCTTCTAAATATTCATCAACATTTTTCTTTGAAACCTTGTCTTTTAAAATTGCGTTAGCCGTCTTTTCATATCCCATAAGTGCTATAGCACATAAAGCTTTAGGATAAGATTTTTCGGGAATATTGGCTTTTTTATAAAATTCATAAGCCATTTCGTCTGTTACTTTTCGAGGATTTTTGACTATAATTTTATTAGTTCGATA
>CAKOKF010000025.1 GCA_934090775.1 uncultured Bacilli bacterium | reverse complement strand
TTCTACTTCTTTAGCATATTCTAAATGATAATTATTATTAACAGGAATAATATTTACTTGATGAGGAGCAAGCCATAATGGTAGATAACCTTTTGTTTCTTCTAAAAGGAAAGCAATAAATCTATCAAGGGAACCTAAAATAGCACGGTGAATAACTACTGGTCTTACCTTTTCATTATCTTCATTAATATATTCTAATTCAAATCTTTCTGGTAATTGGTAATCTAATTGAACTGTTGATAATGTCTCATCATGACCGATAGCACTTCTTACTTGAACATCAATTTTTGGTCCATAGAAGGCAGCTTCACCTTCAGCTTCATAATATTCATGACCTGTATTTTTTAAAATAGTTCTTAGAGCATTCTCGCTCTTTTCCCATAATTCATCATTACCGAAGTATTTATCAACGTTCTTTGTGTCTCTTAAAGATAATCTAAATTTAAAATCTTTAAAGCCAAAATCTTTATAAACGTCTAAAATTAAATCGATTACACCTTTTACTTCTGATTCTATTTGATCAGGACGGCAAAAAATATGGGAATCATTTTGCGTAAATGCTCTAGTTCTTTCAATACCACATACAGCACCACTTGCTTCATATCTAAAATCATTAGCAATCTCGGCAATTCTAATAGGTAAATCACGATAAGAATGTAATCTATTCTTAAACATCATCATATGATGTGGACAGTTCATTGGTCTTAAAACATAAGCTTCGTCATCAAGTTCCATTTTAGGAAACATATCATCTTTATAATGATCCCAGTGACCAGAAGTCTTATAAAGTTCAACATTACCAAGAGAAGGTGTCATAACATGGTGATAACCTAAAGAAATTTCTTTATCCATGATGTAATCAACTAAACTACGACGAACAATAAAACCGTTTGGTAACCACATAGGAAGTCCTTTTCCTACTAAATCACTAAACATAAATATGCCTAAGTCTTTACCTAATTTTCTATGATCTCTTGCTTTCGCATCTTCTAATTCCGCTAAATGTTTTTCTAAAGCTTCAGGTGTATCAAAACAAACACCATATACTCTTTGTAACATCTTGTTCTTAGAGTCCCCCTTATAATAAGCACCACTAAATTTTAACAATTTAAAATTCTTAAGTAACTTAACATTATCAACGTGTGGACCACGACAAAGATCAGTAAAATCACCTTGACTATAACAAGAAATAACTTCATTTTCAGGCATATTTTCAATTAAGTCTATCTTATATGGATCATCTTTAAACATATCTAAAGCTTCTTGTTTACTAATTTCATGGCGAATGATTTTTTTACCATCTTTAGCAATTTTTTTCATTTCTTTAGAAATTTTTTCAATATCATCTTCCGTTAAAACTGTATCTCCTAAATCCATATCATAGTAGAAACCTTCTTCTACTACTGGTCCTACCCAAAACTTAGCATTTGGATATAAATGTTTAACAGCTTGTGCCATTAAATGTGCACATGAGTGATTTAACACACTTAAATTTTTATCCTCTTTAATATTTATCATTATTTTTTCTCTCTTTCTAGTATTTTCTTTACTTCAGGCTTGACATTGTACTCATAGCCAAAAACAAATAAATCCCCTTTTATTTCTTCCAGCATCTCATAAAGAGCAATTTTATTCTTTAAAGTGGGTGCTGTAAGCAAGGCTTTACTTACAACTTTGTATTCATCTATTAACCTTTTTAATTTTTGTTCTTCTACAAAAGTCAAATGTTCACCTCCAATAAAAAACGCACTAATCGCCCCCGAAAGGAGCAATTAATGCGGTACCATCCTTCATTTTACTTAATTACTATAACGGCTATGCCGGACTAGTTTTGCTAGCCAATTCATAGGTAGTAACTATTTAACTCTTTTATTTACTTCTCACCAATAGTAAACTCTCTTTAAAAAGACATTCAAATAATCTCGTCCTAATCAAAATTGTTAAATTAATTTTATGTCTATTTTCTTTTCTTGTCAAGAACTTAAAACCATTTTTTATCATCAGGATAAATTAGTCTTAGCAACAATCTGTTTCTTGAACGTTCAACAGCCGTCTTTTTAGGCATTTGTAAATGATTTTTAGTAATATTTAATTGACCATAAATATAATCTAATTTACCACCATCTATCATCTCAAAATTATCTTTATCAATATCAATAGAATAAGTAAACCCATTTATTTCTAAAGCTCTTAAAAAAACATCAAAGTCAATTGTAATAGATTTAGGTCGATAATTCATTTCAATCAAATATGGCATACAATTTAAATCTTCACGGCTAAGAACATAATCTAAATGATTAGTTAAAACTATTTTTATATACTTCTTGCCCCTACTTTTAAATAATCTATAAGTACAGCAAGCATCCACACTCATATTATAAGCAATTGGTGTTTGTAGTTTTATTTTATCTTTAACTTCAATTGCAAAATTTTCATTTAATTTTCCTAAATATTCTTCAAATACTTGCGTATCAGCTACTTTCTTACCTAAATCTACACCTTTTTTTAATATTTTATTAACCATCATTCATCACCATTCTTTATTTGCAAATATTAGTTTTACTTTTTTTTCTTAAAATGTTATTACAATCAACATCAGTACAAACAAATTTATCTTTTAAATAAAAATTTCTATCTCCATAAATACTTAAAGTATTATCATCATTTAAAGTATATTCGCCATTTTCGACTAAAGCATCAACATTATCTAAATTAGTACTGTATGTAAATTGATTTTTACTCTTTATTTCCAGCTTTTCACTAGTTACAACAAAGCTTTTCTTTTCAGCTTTATCAACACCATCCAAATCTTTTACTATATTAATTAATTCATTAGCTTTACTACTTTCATTAAAATAAATAGTAATAGATGTATTTCCCTTTTCAATGGAATCAATAACATCATAAGATTTATAATTACCAAATTCTTTTATTTTATTTTCTATGTTTGTAATTTGTTTGGCAGTAGCACCCGTTTTCGTAACCACAATAGTCCCAAATACTTCTGTACTTCGACACCATGTACCTTTAAATTTATTACACCCAGTTAAACACAATAAAGTTATAACTAAAACTAATATTTTTTTTCGCATATTTATCACTTTCTTTTATTTACTATTTAATCTTTTTAACAAGATTCTAGTAAAAACCCCTTTTCTACTACCTATCTTCAAAATATTCCTGGATAAGTACCAATATGTTACATTATTTTCTTTAAAAATGCAAGATAAATTTTTGAGCTAATTTTTTGGAAATTTTTTATTTATTAACTAACTAAAACCTTAATCTACACATAAAGAATTATTTTTAAATTCATTTGCAATCTCATTTAAAGTTGCTTCTATATTTTGCCATGGTTTATTCATATCTAGAGTTCTAATAAAAATATCATGATTAATCATATGAAAACCCATTTTAATTGGTTCTTCATCAACCGTTTCCGCATATAACAACATTCCCGTAACTAAACCAGGTTTTTTTATGTTTTCTTTTTCCACATAAACATATATTTGATTTAAATGATCATTAGAAATAACCTTACTTCCATAATTTTTATTTTTATTCAATATTTGACTATAAAACTTAGCATCAATTATTAATACTCTTCCTTCATATTCTAAAGTAATATCAGTTTTTATCATAGGAATGTATGGAATTGGTCTATCACTTAAATAAAATTTTTTAGAAGCAGCCTTTAATTCCGGATAATATTTTCGAAAATAAGCCCTAATAAAATTCTCATAAATAGAACTTACTTTCGTATCATCTAAAAACTCTTTAAAATGTGTTTTACCAACACTATCACTTACTATTAAACCATTTAAAATTAATTTACATAAACCTATAATATATTTATAAGAAAGATTATTCCGATTAAAGTAAATATTATCCCATTTAATAGCGTTTATATCGATTAAATCAACATTGCCAAAATAATTTAAAATTCTCTTGATTTCTACTTTAGTTTTATTACCTATTTTATTTGATTTTAACAAGTACCAAAGAGTAGTTTTAATAATTTGATTAAACTGACAATTTTCTTCATATTCATTATATTCACAATAAACTTTTTTCTTTGCTAAAGAATTGTTCTTAATACTTTGCGTCAAATTTATTTTGCCTCTAATTGTTTTTAGTTCATCCGTTTTATCAATATACTCTTTATAAAGTCCTTTTTTTAAAAGTCTTTTTAATAATAAACAAAGTAGTAAGGAAAATAAATCATAAATATTAGCAAATGCTTCTTCACCTAAACTAGCTTCATCTTTTTCATTTAATTTATCCCCATAAAAAGTAAAACACAACATGTAATATATATTTTTTACTTTATTATCAACGTTTATCATTTAATACCTTTAATTGATTATTTAATATATTTTGCCAGTTATTATATTTATCTTTATCATCATACCAATATTCTTTTAGTAAAGGTAAAATATCGTAATTTATTATTTCTTCAATATCACTAATATTACCTTTTCTTCCCTTTAAATTTGGCAAGAAATAACTATGTCCAATTTCAAAACCTTCTCCTAACGAAGGATCGCTTTTTATATCTAAATTAATATCCTCAATTATTTTTATAAGACTCGTATAGTCTTTATCAAACAAATTCTTAAATGTTTCTAAGAAAACAACATTATTGAAAGCTGGTTCAATAGGTACAAAAGAAAATCTTCTTCTAAGAGCATAATCCATTATTGCTAAAGATCTATCAGCCGTATTCATAAGTCCAATTATATAAAGGTTATCAGGAACTGAAAATTCTTCTTCTGAATAGGCAAGTTTTAAAGATTCTTCTCTTTTATCCCCTTCCACTAACATTAATAACTCCCCAAAAATCTTACTTAAATTGCCTCTATTTATTTCATCGATAATTAGAAAGTAATCTCTATCATGATCATTATAAGCCTTTTTACAAAGTTTATAGAATAAGCCTCTTTGTAATTCAAATCCTATTTCCGAAGGACGATATCCTTCAATAAAATCTTCATAAGCATAACTTTGATGAAATTGAATTAATTCTACTCGCTCTTTATCTTTAGCTTTAAGCATTGAATAAGCTAAACGTTTAGCCATAAAAGTTTTACCGACTCCAGGAGCTCCTTCAATAATTAAATTTTTCTTCTTTTTTAGAAGAGAAACCATCGAATAATACTTCTCATTTGTAATAAAAACTTCTTTAAAGAAATCATTTTCATCATAACTAGTTATTTCTTCTTTATTATTAATAGTTGTTAAAAATTCACGATAGCGATCCAAAGCAGCACTATTTTGATGATGACTTCTTTCTTTTCTTTGTAAGAATTTATCATTAAGTGACAATGCATCAATTAAATTATCTAATTCTTGTAAATCTTTAATTGTATAAATATCTTTTGTTAAAATACCATCTTGATTAGCTTCTTTGGATGTTAACTTAATCGAATTAACATACCCAGTTGTGGTTGAAACCGTAAGGCCATTTTCTAAAAGCCACTTTTTAAACAATTCAAGCATCGATTCTTCACTCTCCGTTACCATCACTTCTTTATCTTCAAACTTATTTTTCATAAAGAATTTCCATAAACAATCAGCAATATAATAACCGTGATTATTATTAGCTTCCGGCACAAAATTGCGGAAGACCACATTAAAATAATAAGAATTTTTTAACGGATTATTAAAATATTGAAGATTAAAGTAAGCTGCCAGCTTTTGGTAAACATCTTCTTTCGATGTAGATATAAACATATCAGGATAGTAAAGGCTTAATAGCTTTGTTAATACCATATAATTGCCTTGTACTCCTAAAAGTGGATACTTTCTCTCTACATCTAAAATATTTAATTTATTATTTACATCTTTAGCCTTACAAATGAAATCTATTAATTGCTTTTTTAGTTCAAGAAAATAAGCATCAACCTTATTATCTTCAATTACCTTATTATTATTATCATGATATTTATTATCCAAAGATGAATAATAAAGACCATATTTAGATGCTCTAGCACCACCAATGCTTAAAGCTGTATTCTTATAAATACCATATTCTAATTTATAACAAAAAGACTCTTTATTTCCTACTCCAAGACAATAATCTTCCTTCGTTAATGATTCTAATTTATTTATAGGATATTCATTAATAAACTGTTCTTGTAAATCAATTTGCTTTTTTACTAATTCATTATTTTTTAAATTATTAATATAAAATTCTCTTAATTCATCTTTTGTATACTTTTTCTTAGCTCTATTTAAGACTTTTTTAATATTTTCTTGAACAAATGGAGCGATTATATACTGCTTTTGTAAGTCATTTTTGGTTATTGAAAAGCCTGTAATTTCCGCATATAAAATTATTCGTAAATTGTAAACTCTTTCATCATCATTAACAAATTTAAGATAACGTTCATTTTGACCACTATAAAACATTTTGGGAATAGTAATATAAGAATTATCAAACTTTTTAAAATAAGTATAACTAGCTGATAAAGATTGCATATCATCACGATAAAGATAGCCATAATTTTCTTTATATTCTAAAAGAATATCAATTATCTCTAAACATGCCTTAGTATCAATTACATAGTCATAATCTTCTTTTAAAAAATTAACTATCTTTTCTTTTATAACTGCTTTATCATTTGTGTAATAACCAGTTACTTCTCTATCATTTGTTTGCTTAAATTGACTAGTTTTTATAGCTTCGCTATTGGGAATCAAGACTTTTAAAGAATTTGATTCCTCGCTTAAAATCATACTCATAATCCACCTCATTAATATTTCAAACCTATAATAACATAAAAGAGCATAAATTAAAATGCTCATTATTAGTATTTCTATTTTATCGCCAAACGAATGACTTTTTTTCTAAAACTTACCCCAAAGCCATTACCTTCAATTTATCATCATCATATTTTATAATTTAATTTTTATTTAAACTCTCTATGTACTAAAAAAATACGATCTTCTTCCATTTAAAATATCTCTATTTAACAAATTTTACCCTTACTACATTTAAATTTTCTTATATGAACTTTTTAGAAAGTTATTAACTTACTTTAACTTTCTTTTTCTTGAAATGGAAACGATTAACTTTACTATTTAAATATTTTTATAAAAAAAACTAGTACTTAAACGACATCAATCGTAAAAACACCAGTTTTAATAATCTCTTTAATAATAGCTAACATAACATCAACAACAATACTATTACCAGCCTGCTTATAAGCCTGAGCTCTAGAAACAACTATTTTATAATCATCAGGAAAACCCATTAAACGATGAGCTTCTCTTTCTGTTAACATTCTTACTTCACCTAAATCGGTCATATAATTATCAACCCCAGCGCGATGACGATTACCCATCGTCGATAAAACTGTTCGGGCAATTTGCCGATCAATTTCTAAGGAAGTCTTAAAATTTTTTGTTCCCTCACACATAACATACTTCTTTAATAAAGGAGATAATATATATTTAGGATCAATATCCCCTGGTTCTTTAATTAACTTTAATTGCCCATTTTGAGATATATAATTACCTTCTTTAACTTTAGATATTAATAAATCAGGAAAATAAAATTTTAACTTTTGTTTTTTAGGAAAAGTAAATGTTCTTTGCAACTTAAGATCTTTTCGAAAACCAACTACAAATAATCTTCTTCTCGTTTGTGGTATACCATAATCTTCAGCGTTTAAGATTTCTTGATAAATATCATATCCCAATTCTTTATAAGCTTCCTGCATAATAAGCCAAGTCTTACCTTTATCATGAGTAGTCAACCCTCGAACATTTTCATAAATAAAAACCTTAGGATTAGTTTCTTTTATAATTCTCGCATACTCATAAAATAAAGTTCCTCTTGTATCTTCAAGACCACCTTGAAAACCAACCGTAGAAAAACTTTGACAAGGTGAACCACCAATTAACATATCAATTTTGTTTTTATAATCAGTACCATCTAGAAGATTTACATCTAAATGAAAGTCATCTTCTTTTATATCATAGTTAGCTAAATAACTTTCTTTAACATAATTATGTTTTTTACTTTTTTTAGCATATAAATTATCAACATATTCTTTTTTGTCTTTTTTTGATTTCATGCTTCTAATTTTGGCCATTTCTTCATCTTTATTATAATCAATAGTTATATCACCATTATCACATGCAAAAACTATTTCATAATTGATACCTAATCTTTTTAAAGCCTGTTCAGGAGCCCCAATACCACTAAATAACGTACCAACACGTAATTTTTTACTACTTTCTTTCTTCATCTTTATTCTTTACTCCACTTAT
This sequence comes from uncultured Bacilli bacterium, assembly GCA_934090775.1. Taxonomy (GTDB): domain Bacteria; phylum Bacillota_I; class Bacilli_A; order RF39; family UBA660; genus CAG-605. The sequence continues at coordinate 5,086 of CAKOKF010000025.1, read as the reverse complement.
TGTTTCATCAAATATATTTAGTAAAAGAAGTTCTTTCAATAGTTTCTCAAAAATATTTACTACAATACTATTGCCTGCTTGTCTATACATTTGAACATCAGGTACCACAATCTTAAAATCATCTGGAAAACCCATTAATCTTAAACACTCTCTTGGGGTTAATTTTCGAATAACTCCTACCTCTCCTTGCCAATTGGACAAATAAGCATGTTGCATTACCAAGTCATTATGACGATGAGGATCATATTTTTCAAAAACAAAATCGCCATTCCAATTAAATTGTTGATTAGCCTTTTCACACATAATAATATCCTGATTTACTCGTGCTCGATTTTTATACTTAGGATTTGTTACAAATTCAAAGCCTTTTTGTCCTAGATAATATTTAGGATCAACTTCATCCTCTAAATAATCAAAAAGAGTTGACTTAAGTTCTTCTTTTTTGGGAAAAATAAAATTTCTTGGTAAAACAATATCCTCACGTATTCCTATTATAAACAAACGTGGACGATTTTGGGGAATACCATAATCTTTAGCATTCAAAATAGGATCATCATTAATAAAAATATTATATTTTAACTCTTTAAAAGTATTTTGAATAGTATCCCAAGTTTTACCACCATCATGATTTAACATGCCGCGAACATTTTCATATATAAATACTTTTGGTTCACATTCACTTATCAATCTCGCATATTCATAAAATAATGTCCCACGAGTATCATTAAAACCACCACGTTTACCAATAATTGAAAAACTTTGACAAGGTGATCCCCCTACTAACAAATCAACTTTATTCTTATAATGACTACCATCAATAAATCTTATATCTTGGTAAAAGTTGTTTTTGTCAATCTTATAGTTAGCCATATATGATTGTTCCATATAATTTGGTCTCCCAGTTTTCAAATATAAATCATCTATTACTTTTTTGGCTTTATTATATGATAAGTTTTTAATAAGTTTTTTTATATCTTCTTCGTTTTCTTGTAATTCTCTTTCTCCATTATCACAAGCAAAGACTAATTTATAATCGATTTTATCTTTTTGCATTGCAGCTTCAACAGCTCCAATTCCGCTAAAGACAGTTGCTAACCTAATCATATAATCACCACCCAACAACTATTTTATCATTTTTAAAAGTAGCTGTCTGCATTTAACTTTAATATTTTTTATTTATTTTTACTATAACCCATTTTAAACTTGCGTAAATTCATACTATCATTTATCCTTAATTTTGTCTATATAAAATTTAATTTACTAATATCAAGTACCTAAACTTCTATAAATTCCAACATTTATTATAAACACCACAAAAAAAAAACGAGAGCTTTCGCTCTCTTCAGGGGGTTTTTGGTCGATTACATAAGTCACTTTAAAATCGTAAAATATGCAATCTTTTTTCAGCATGACTTTATCATGCTATATACATCATATTATTTTTACCTATAATTGTCAAGTACACAAATAGAAAATATTTTTATATTTACATTTTATTGACAGTAATTTGACCAATTGCACTGTAAAGTTGGCATAATGTATACATAAAATTGCTAATTTTAAATCAAATAATCTTCTATTACCTTAACTAATTTTTCTATAGACATACCATTACTTACCAGTAATTCTTCCGCTTTAAAATCGGTATGGAATTTTTTAGAAATGCCATAATTTATTACTTTTAGATTACGAGTCCCAAAATAACCAGCAATATTAACACCATATCCACCTTGAAGCTCACCGTCTTCTAAAGTTATAATCAGCTTATGAGATTTTTCTAATTTATCTAACATATCTTTATCTAAATCACTTACATTAAGAACATTAACTACTGTTATTTTTTTATTTATTTTTTCTTTAATTTTTAGAGCAACATCTAAAACCATTTTAAGCATTGGACCAACAGCAAGAATAGCAACATCTACTCCTTCATTTATTATCATATTCTTAGTTATATCTATTGGCTCATCACTATCTAATTTGCACCAAAAAGCAGGAACTCGAATACCAACTGGATGCGTACTTTTGTTTGTCGCATATTCTAAAGCTAAATTATATTCTTTTTTAGTAGCAGGAGCTAAATAAGTAAAATTAGGGATGTGACTAAATTCTTGAATATCACACAAGGCAATATGGGTATCACTATTCATTCCATAAACCCCAGGATTAACTACTAAAATAGTAGCCGGATTATTATTTAAACATAAATCATGACTAACCTGATCATAAACTCTTTGCAAGAAAGGAGCAAAAGTACCAAAAACAGGAATACCACCATTTTTAGCAATACCACTAATCATGCCAACTGCATTTTCCTCAGCAATCCCAACATCAATAAACTGGCCACGATTAACATACTCTTCTCTAATGCCTTTTACAAATCCTAAACACATGGGCGTACCAGCATTTAAAACTACCGCTTTCGGATTATTATCTAATAATCTTTTTAAACTATTAAAAACAGTATCATCTTTAATTACTGGATTCTTTAAGGAACCATCCAAAACATTAAATGGTCCCCCAGCATGCCAAGCTTCCCTATCTTCTTCCGCATATTTAAGTCCTTTACCTTTAATAGTATGAATATGTAAAAGAACTGGGTGGTCAGTATCTTTAACTGAGTTAAATAAAGCTACTAACTTTCTAATATCATGACCATCATCTAAATAATGATATTCAAATCCTAAAGCTTTAAAGAAATTATTATTAGATACCCCGTTCATCATTCGTAATTCTCTTAAATTTTTATAAAGGCCACCATGATTTTCAGCAATACTTTGATCATTATCATTAACAATAACGATTAAATTATTTTTATATTCTCCAGCATAATCTAGAGCTTCTAAAGCTTCCCCACCAGATAAGGAACCATCACCAATAACCGCAATTATATTTTCTTTAGTATGTTTTAGGTCTCTTGCAACTGCTAGCCCTAGTGCAAGAGAAACGCTGGTTGAAGTATGACCTATCTTAAAGAAATCATGTTCACTTTCTAAAGGATTAGTATACCCAGTTACTTCACTAAATTTAGTATCATCTAAATAAGCTTCTTTACGACCAGTTAAAATTTTATGAGGATAACATTGATGTGAAACATCAAAGACAATTTTATCTACTGGTGAATCAAAGACATAATGAAGAGCTACTGTCAGTTCTACTACTCCTAAATTTGGTCCTTTATGACCACCAATTTTACTAACGCGGTTAATTACTGCATTTCTTACTTCATCGGCTAAAGGTTGTAATTCTTCTATCTTTAATTTTTTGACATCTTTGGGGCCATTAATTTTTTCTAAATACATTTAAAAGCACTTCCTTACCACTACTTATTAAGCCAACTAACTAAAGTAGCCTTTGCTTCATCAACCTTACAGCCACGAATAGCAAGACCTTCTTTGATATTAGCATTACCACAAAATCTTTTAACATCACTTAAAACGCTACCAAGTCCTGATCCTTCATGAGTAGTTATATATGCAACCGTTTTACCAGTAAAATCTAATCGTTCTAGTAAACTAAACATTGGACAAGGATAATGTCCACACCAAACAGGTCCTGCTAAATAAATAATATCATAATCATCAAGATTATCTAAATATTTAACCAACTCCGGACGAGCATCATAATGTAACTCTTCCTTAGCGATATCACAACACTCATTATAATTATAAGGATATTTCTTAACAGGTTCTACTTTAAAAAGATCAGCATTAGTTAAACTTTGTAATATCTCAACTAATTTATCTGTGTTACCCTTAGTTATATTTTCAATCCCGTTTTCCATATAATTTTCTCCTGTATGAGAAAAATAAATTATTAAACTTTTCATTTACCAATCACTCTTTCTATTTTTATTTATACCATTAATTATCTTTACTATTTAGTACTTCTTCTATATTTTCCATAATGAATGTATCACACATATCCAAAGCTTTAATATAAGTCTTTTTATCTCTTATCGTCCAAGCCATAATTAATTTATTTTTACGAAGCCTTTTAATTTTTTTATTTGGTAACGCTCTTATATCATAAGATATAAAATCCGGTTTCGTAATAAAATTATATATCATACTTTGTAGAAACTTTTTCTTTATTATATTTATTTTATCATCTTTAAAATCACTACTTAATTGTCCTCTAATAACATTTGGAGCTTTCTTTCTTAAATAATTTACAGTTAAAGGATTAAAACTTTTTATTGCATATTTGCCTTTATAATCTTTTAAAATTTCTAAAACTTTATCTTCAAGAAGACCACATTTATTATCATATTTTAACTCTATAACTATTGGAACTTTACCGTTAACAAGCTGTAAAACTTCACTAAATAAGGGTATACGCTCATTAGTATCTAATAATTTCAATTGTTTTATTTCTTCGTAAGTTTTATCCTTAATCAAAGCATCGATCCCAGTCATTCGCTTTAAATTGTCATCATGAAATACCACAACCTTACCATCTTTTAATAAATGTAAATCAAACTCAATAAGATAATTTTCATCTATGGCTCTTTTAAAAGCTAACATAGAATTTTCAGGAATCCCCTTATCTTTATCATGGTAGCCACGATGAGCAACTATCTTATTTTTTAAAAAATTCAAATCTTTTTTCATTACCACTACACTCTTTACTACTATTTTTTGATTAATTTTAAGTTCTAGTTATTATTAACAAAATCAGTTATATCTTCTTTAGTAAAACTATAACTAAATCTTCTACTATTTAAAATATTTAAATCTTTTTGATAATTTTTTATATTATTAACACTTGTAGTCATATTACTACTAGCCGAAGTACTAAAAAGAAATAATTTCTTGTTTTTTAAATTATATTTATCTAAAAAACTATAAATAATTTTGGGGGCATCACTCCACCAAATAGGATATCCTAAATAGATAGTATCATACTTAGAAACATCAATAATATTTTCAATAGCAGGTCGACTATTAGAATCGTTATGTTCTTTTGAAACCCGACTACTTGCATCATTATAATTTAAATCATTTCTACTATATTTTTCTTTTGGAATTATTTCGATTAGATCACTTTTTAAAGCCTCACTTAAACTAACAGCAACTTTTTTAGT
>CAKOKF010000024.1 GCA_934090775.1 uncultured Bacilli bacterium | reverse complement strand
AAATTTATAATTTGTAAATTTTAGAAAAGGATAAAAAATAGATATTAAAGTAACACTTGGGTTACTTTATACCCATAAATTTCTAAGATCGCTGCTATTCTTCTACTCTTATTTCCAGCATTACAATAAATATAATAATGTTTATTTTTATCTAATAAATTTTGAAAATTATAAGATAATTCCATAAAAGGTATATTAATAGCGCCTTCTACATGTTTTATTTTATAAATACTAGCATCTTCAACATCAATTAAAGGACCTAAAGTAGGATTATACTCTTTTATATTAATGACTTGCATAAAAAAACTCCTTTCGTTATATTTTATGAAGGAGTATTTTTTAGGATAGTTTTTTAATCTCCAAAGAAGTCATCAAAGAATTCATCATCCGATATAATATTAGATTCATTTTTTATTTCTTCGGGTTTTACATTTATAATTGGTTTATCTTCTTTACTAGTTAGTTTACTAGAATCATTTTCTTCACTTGTATTAAGTTTAGATATAAATCTATTATTTTCATTTTGTTTTTTAGAATCTATATTTGCATTAACTGGATTATATAACATATCTCTTAAAGAATTACCTTGTACAACTTTTGGATGTTGTTCTTTTTCTATAATATCATCTTCGATAATTGCTTTGTTTATTAAAGGTTCCGCTGGTGCAGGTTGGTTTTCAACTGTTTTTTCTTTTTCCTCTTTAACCGGTTCTACAACGGCTTCTTTAATATGTTCATCCTCTTCTTGATCAGTCGTTTTTGGTGTATTGTCCATTAAATTTGCTAACAAAGTATCTAAATCAGGAATTTTAATATTTAAATCATCTTTTAATTTATTGTTATCTTCCTTGGTGTCTATTTGATTATGAATTTCAGGCATATCATTATTTACTATAATTGGATCATCAATTTTTGTTTCTTCTATGTTAAGAGGTTCTAAAGTTTTTGATTGTAATTTATTCTCATTATCATTTAAGGTTATATTTTCTTTAGTTATAGAATCACTAATATCATTTTGAGTAGTATTAATATCATCATCTTTCGTCTTTTCTTCTATGGATTTAAGATCTTTATTTTTATTTTCTAATTCTTTTTGACGAGCTTCTTCAGCATCTAATTCAGCTATTTTTTTATCAATATCTTTCAACATGGCATCCAAATCTAAGCCACCAGTTGAATTGGCTGATGATGGTTTAGCGTCAAATGGATTACTTCCACCGCCAAATGGACTAGAAGCTCCAAATGGTGAACTGCCAAAAGGATTATCAAACATATTTGGGCCACCAAATGGATTACTATTAGCATCGGGATTATTTAATGATTGTTCTTTTTTCTTTTCTTTAACAAATGCCTTTATATCAAATAATTGAACTGGTCTAGCTTCTCTTTGAGGGAATGGTTCATCAATTTTTTGATAGCCCCAACTTGTTTCATTGTCAAACAGTAATTTCGTTTTAAATGGGCCTTTACGCATTCTAATAAGTAGTGCTTCACCCATTTTAAATTTTTGAAGATCGGTTACAGTAACTAATGGTGTTGATGCTGTTTTATCCTTTTCTTTAGATTTAACTTCACCGCACATTTTACTAATTTCTTCTAAAGCCGCAAGCTCACTGGAAATTAAATAAATAGTATTACCGCAGTTACCACGAATTACTTCGGCAACTTCTTTACCATAAACATCATTTAACTGAGCAAAGTTTTGAATGATAAAGGTAAAACGCATATCACGGCTTCGAGCCGCGGTTACCATAGAATCAACATCTTTTAATGGTGGCATATTGGCAAACTCATCTAAAATAAAGTTAGTTCTAATAGGAAGTTTCCCACCATTTTTTTGAGCAACATCAATTAAAGTTTCATATGCTTGTTTGATGAAGATAGTTGCTAAAGCATGATAAGTTGTTTTTTCATCATGAATTACAATGAATACTGCTGTTTTTTGACGACCAATGTCCAAGACACTAAAATCACTATGTCCTAACATTTCTGATAAGTTTTCACGTGAAGCGAATAATCTTATCTTTTGTCTAAAGGTTGACATGATACCACCTTTAGTATCACTTGGAGCATTAATAGTATTGGCAGCAAATGTATAGGCTGATGAAGATTCACCCTTCATAGTGAAATATTCTTTAGTATAGTTAGAAGGTCCAAGACGTTCTTCACCGACAGTTGACATATAACTAATAGAATTAATATTAATTTCTTCTTCTTTGGCATCTTGGAAAAGTCCTAATGCTAAACCTGAAAAGAAGTCGGCGGCACTCTTTTCCCAAAAGGGTTCTCCTTTGTTATTAGGATCATAAAGAATATTTAAAGCAACATCATCCAATAACTCAGTAGCTTTATCCATATTACCCATTTTCATATATTGATAAGGTAATGTAAGAGGATTCCAAGCGTTACCATTTAATGGATCACGAAAGTTTAAAACAATAACATTATATCCTAGATCTTTTAAACGGTGAGCAGCAGATGTATAAAGTTCACCCTTAGGGTCGGTAATAATCATTGATTCGCCTTTTTTAGCAAGTAAGTTTACTAATGGTTTAACAATACATTGTGATTTACCAGAACCAGAAGCTCCAATTACTACGGTGTGATATTCTCCATTATCTACCCAAACTTTATGTTTTTTTGTATCATAAATTAAAGGTATACCAGCTGCTTTAACTGTAGGAGCAGTATAATCTACTTCTTCTACACCTCTATCAGTTTTTATATCTTTATCTTTAGCCCATGAAGAGTAACCACTTTCAACTTTATCTTCGACAACAAGGCCAATACCTTTTTTACCTTTTTTCTCAAAAACATAGGAAGAAACAGATGCAAAGATAACAATTACGCAAACTACATAAAGTAATAAAGTTAAACCTAAATAAGCTCCTGAAAAAGCAGGAAAAGGGTTTAATCCCCAAAGTGTTCCTGTTGAGCCAAAGGTTACGAAGTTCATTACTCCTATGGCACATAAATAAAGTAAAAATACTAAAAAGCATGCTAAAATAATTAAATCTTTTTTTGATATTCTAAATTTCACTTGCAACACCTAATTTCTATGTTTATTATACTATAATCCTTAGAATACTACTAGAACAATTTTTTCTTTTTATTAAATATGTTAATTACACCAATTATAATCGCTAAATATAAACCTATAAGTATAATTAAAGTATAAGCTGTACTATCTTTTTTATGACTAGTATTATTTTTGTTATTATCTTTTTTGGTTTTTTGTTCTACTTTTGGTCTTTCAATATATAAAGAAATACTCTTATTTAAATTATTAGTTTTATCATAATTCCATGTATATTTATTATCTTCAACACTATCAGCATTATTAGAAGTAATCGTTAAATCAGTAGTTATTACTATTTTTAGGTTATCCAAATTTTCTATTAAATAATTTGGTATATTATCTAAATGGACAATAATATTATTATCATTCACTATCAAGCTATCTTTAACTATATTATTAATTAACGAGTTATTTTTTTGATTATAATCTTTACTATTTGTTAAAAAGTAAACATATCCATTCTCATATAAGCTATTTATTCTTAAGGAATTATCTCTATTAAAGTTATCTTTATTTATATAATAATTTAGATATTTTTCCTGCATTTGTTTAACATATTTATTTAAATAATTAGGATTATTTTGAAATCCATCTAAGCTACCTTTTTCATTAAGATAAGCATTTTTATATGTTTGTTCAAAAGTTTCTTTTATATCAAAGTTTTCTTCAATTGTATCCTTTGTTATGTTTAAAGTATATGTTGCTGTACAGCCTGAACTTAATAAGATTAATGGAATTATAAGAATAATTAATTTTATTTTGTTTTTCATTAAATTTACCCTTCATTCTTTCTTTTCTTAGTTACTATAATAAATATTATTATTACGTATGCTAGAAGTGCCCCAATTAAGACTGGTATTAATAGACTATTCTTTTTTTCTTTTTTTGCTTCTTCTTTATCTACTTCACTTTGAGTTTTGGTTAAGTCTACTTCAAAATTAATTCTTTTATCATAATTATTATCTTTGTTGAAATACCATATATATCTATTACCAATAATATTATCTGCATTATTATTTGTTACTACATAATCTGTGATTATATTAACGGTTAAACCGGTAAATATATTACGATATTTTAAATAGTTATTAGGACTACTAGTTTCTAACTTTAATTTGTTATTTTGATAAACAATATCTTTATAATCATAAGAATAATTAATTGAATTAGCAGCAATATACTGATCTATTGGATAAGTATATTCATAATATAAATGATAATCAGAGCCGTTTATATTATAAGTTTGGTTATAATATGTTGCATTGTCATAAGTTTGATATAAGTCGTCTTCATCTATTACATCTTCAATGTCATATACAGGAAATTTTTTCTTATAATTATTCATTATATCAGTGACAGTTCTAGTAGAACTGGTTGTATCAACAACTTCTATTTTTTCATTGATGTTATTTTTATCTATTGTAAGTGTGTATGTTGTCGTGCAGCCAGTTAAAAATAATAAAGTTAATATAATAATGCTTTTTTTTAATAATTGTAGCATCTTCCATATCCTTTCTCATCTAATGGCAAATAATTTCTAGGATTTAAGACAGCTCCAGTAGTAGCATCGAGTATCCCAAAATGTAAGTGTGGTCCAGTTGAACTACCACTGTTACCAACGTAACCAATTAGTTGACCAGCTTTAACTGTATCCCCTTCATGTAAGTCAGCTCTTTGGCTCATATGCATATACATACTGTATGTTCCATCTTGATGGTCTATCCTAAAACCAATACCTACACCATCACTCGAACTACAATTTGGATAGCAGTTTTTACTATTGTCATATACTCTTGTAACAATGCCATCATGAGCAGCGTATATAGGAGTTCCTATTGCGGCGGCAAAGTCAATACCCTTATGCGCTTTGCCACTACCACAACGGCCAGTTGTCTCACCGGTAATTTTACTAAAAGTATTTATTGGCATTACAAATCCTTCTTTAGATTGAGTAATTACAGTTCCAACATCGGCATCGTAGTAATATTTAATAATATCTTTATAATTTTTATTTTGAACTGTAGCCATATAATAGGCACCATATTGACTCATACCACGACCATGACTATGCTCATTGTACCAACTTATAGTTCCATATAATGTAACATCCTCATCTATCCATTTTTTAGATATTTGTTGATTTTTTTGACATATTATATAGTTAGAATCTGTTGTATCTGGATTAGTTATACAAAGCGCATCCCACTCTGCTTCTTTAGATATTTGACCATTTACCATAATATATTCGCCAGATGTTTCTATTACAGCTTGAGTAACAGCATCATTTGTTTTATTAGTATAACCCATTGTATTAGTTCCAGTATCAATATAGCACGTGCCATTTTCTACTCTTCCACGATTGACAAGATAAGTTCTGGCTGCTACAGCGTGAGCTTTTAATGTATCTAGAGAGTTAGACCAGCCACCAGCTTCGTTATATACTACACCTTCAATAAATTTATCAATGGTATAATCGCCGGCGTTACTGCCACTGTTAATGTGTACAGTTGAACATATATCATTTGAATAGGAAATAATATTATTTTCAGAATTTGATTTATTAAAATCACACACTGGATAAATACCTATTGCTTCGCCATTATTATCATCTATAGTATTTTCATCATTAATAGTACCAGTTGTCAAATTATCATCTTTTACAACTTCGTAATCCGGACTATTTTTTATATATTCTCTTATAATTGATTTATAATCGCCAGCGGTATTATAAGCTGTATTAATGATATTTACATAACCATCGTAAAATATATCAATTCTTTGTGTATATATATCAACAACTTCTGTCAAAACACTTTCGGCAGCAACCTTTGCTTGAGCGTAATACTTATCTTTTTTTGCTTTTTCAGTATCTTCTGTTTCCTGTTTTGTTGTTTCGTCACTTGGAGTCTCATTTGTATTTTCTGAATCGTCATCTTCTTCATCATTTTGTTCTTCTTTATTTAAGGTATAAATTTTTTGGAATTTCGAATTATCATTTATGGTACATGTTTCTGTTTTACTATCATAATTAGAATATGCTGCAACATCCGAATGAATAATTACACTAAAAGCTTTTAATAAGTTTTGATCTACATCTGTATCTGCAACAGCATAGTTATCATGATCATAATAATTAACTATAGCACCTGCAATATAATCTTCTAACGAATATGTTTTATCTCCTTCTTCACTTTTTATAACAATTTGATTACAACTTGGGGTTGTATAACATACGGTTCCATCGTCCTCTTTTCCATATTGAAAAAATGATGATACCATTGCTATTACACCTGAAATAAATATTACAACAACCGCTATTACTAATATTATCGAAATCAAAACAATATGAGTGATGATAAAAGCGCCAATTGCACCAAGTGTGGCCATAATTCCGGTGATTATCCCACCCGCTAATTTCAAAATATTACCAAATTGTTTTAAATCTTTTTTGGCAGCTTCGGCTTCCGTTTCTGGCTCTTCATTACTTGAATTTTTGCTTTTGTTTGGAAACAAGTTATTCTTTTTTAATGGATTTAATCCTTTTAAAGGATTATCTTTTTGATCAGAATTTTCTTTAGTATCATCATTTGAACCATCAGCATGTTTACTATGTTTTTTGGATAGTTCACTTTGTTTATTTCTAGAAGGATTTTTTTGAAATGATGGCCTTTGATCTTTACCTAAGATTTTTGAATTTTGATTTGGAAAATGTAAGTTATTAGAGTTTTGTGACGGATTAGTATCTTGATTTATTCCTGATTGATTTGATGGGCCTTTAGTTTTTGGTGTTTGAGAATTTGCCGTTGGATTTTTTCCTAATCCATTATTAGCGGCAGCGTTTATTCCTTTATCAGCTAGATCAACAGCACCGCTATTAACAGCAGCATTAGTTAGTGCTTGATTTGTCTTGCCAGTTGGGGACATTTTATTTGCAATATTTCCAGCCTGAGCTGCCGCATTTGTTATGGCATTACCAACTGGAGTATTATTAATTACGTCTGCAGCTTTAGCTCCTATTTTTGCGCCAGCAGCTCCGCCTAGATAAGCACCGGCAACGGTAGCTGCACCTTTAAGGCCTGTTTGAGCCATTTTTTTATTTGAATCTAAATTTTCTTGTTCTTGTCTTTCAACATCACTTGTCTCATTTTGATTGCCATTGTTTGCATTATTATTATCCATTTACTTCACCGCCTTATTTCCATATTATTTTATCATAACTAGAAAAAAAAAGCAGTAAAAACTACTTTTTATAATCCACCACCAGAGCCAAATGAATCAAGTTCTTCATTTGTGCATATTACGTATATTTGCATACGTCTTGCTCCACAAATGAATAGGCCTTGGCCTTGGTTATAGTATTTAATATTGTTTTTTTCGGCTTCATTTAAATCTATTAATAACGACAAGTCATCAACAGCTTGTTTCTTTAAACCCATAACTAAGTAATATGAGGCATTATCAAATATTGCTTTACCATGCATAATTAAATTTGGAGCGGCAAAGTCCGTTGGTTGTTGAGTAATTATAATAGTACCACTATTATATTTACGACTACGGCGTTGAATTTGTGCTAAGAACTCAGCACCTAATTCATTTCTTGATGATAATAACACGTGCGCTTCATCTACTGATAATACCGAGGTTACTGATTTATCTAAACATAGACCCCAAGCATACTTTAAAATATTAAAGAAAACAGCATTTCTAATATTTTCATCACTATTCATTAAATCTCTAATATTGAAGACGATAAATTCGCTATTAATATTTAAAGTAGTATGACCATTAAAATAATATCTTAACTCATTGGTAAATGGTCTAATTTTAAGTTCTAATCTTTCTAGGACATCTTTTTCTCTAGTTTTATCTGGCATCGATAATAATCTACCACGAATAGTTGCGTATAAATCATCAAAAGTTGGATAGTCATTACTAGTTAATTTAGTAAAGTCAGTGTTAAAATCGATTTTAAACCTTTTATAAGTATCCTGTACAATTTCACTGAACATTGTTAAGACATCTTCTTCAATTTCTGGTGAATAATACTTCATAAAGGCTTTTTGAGATTGGATCGCTCTTGTTAAAATAGTATAACCTAGACCTTGAGCAATATCTTCTTCATCAGCATCTAATACTACTTCAAGTGGGTTAATCATACCAAATTGGCCGCCTTTACCCAAGTCTAAGAAATCTCCACCTAGGAATCTAGCCATATCTTCTAGTTCGCCTTCTGGATCAATGGCAACTACCTTATAACCATTGCGGATATGACTACGAAGTAATAGTTTAGCTGCGGTTGATTTACCAGAACCAGAAGTACCTAAAATTATCATATTACCGTTATTTCTATTATGTTCTTTTTTTACTTGATATAAGAATTGATTAAATAGAACAACGCCGCCAGAATAATCAACGCCAAATAATGTCGAATTACCAACATCTTTTACGCTGTCAAAAATAAATGGATACATAGCTGCAATAGTTGGACTTGGAATCGGTGTACCAATTCGGTCTTCAACATCTTGTTTTGGAAATATTGGTAGTATTGATTTAAGAACTTTCTCTTGTTCAAACATAAGTTGAATTCCTTGCATCCCCATGGCATCCAAGAAACTTCTAACGTTCATTTTTTTATTTTCTAAATCTTCTTTAGAATCACCCATTACCATTAAATGTAATTGAAAGTCAAAAACTCTTGATTGAGTTGCCGCAAGCATTTGAACAAATTGTTCTAATGATTCATAATCTTGTCTAATTCTTTCTTGAATTGTCCTATCTTTTTCATTTTGATATCTTTGCTTTAAATCAGCAATTTCTTTGTTAATCATTTTTTGCATAGTAGAAAATTCAAGTGGAATATGCTTTGCAACAACTTTAACACCTGCGATGTTAGAAAGATCTGAAAGGTAACCTGGTGAAATGTATTTTGGAAAACTAACAACTGTAAATATTGTACAATATTTACCACTTATCATAAAATCTGTAACATCAAATTTCATGCCTTTTGGCGCTAATTCACTTTTAATATTTAGCATTAAAACATCACCGTCCCAAAATTAGTTTGTTTGCCACCATTTAAGAAGTTATCTAAAATCATTCTTAAATCGCCATTTGATACTTGCATTGAATTTAAGCCACAGTTAGCTAATCCACTCATTAATGTTCTTAGCTTCTTTTGAATCAAATCCATTCTCTTTTCTTTAAATAAGAAGAAGTATTCAGTATCAACAACGTTATACTCTGCTCCCATAAAGGCATTAGCTTTATTTATATCTTGCATAATTAATTTTCTTGTAACATTATTTGTTGTTTTATTGTATAAAACTTGTAACTGAGCCAAATATAAGTTTATGTCAACCGGTCTATCAGCAACTACCATCCAAAACTCAAAATCTATTGTATTATAGAAGTTTCTTAATTGAACTATAACATTATTTCTGGCTCCTTCATCTAGTATAAAGATGTTTTTAGGTTCTACTTTAATTCCACAAACAAAATATCCATTTTCTAATTGAATCATTCCGTTTGTTATATTTTTAACCGGTAACCAATCTTCACAATATTTATTGGTTCCATTTGTCTTCTCGACCATAGCCATCCTTAACACACCAACCTTTCCATCTAAACATTCTTTGATTAAAGAAGAATGCAAATATATTGCCAAGAAATGTCATTACATTGTGATAATGAATTATTGGCATGACCAAAAATCCTGATATAAGTAAAGGGGCACACTCAAGCAGTATTATATATAGATTATTAGTTTCAAAAGTTACTAAAAATATAGTTGTAAATAATGCTCCTATACTAAATACAATTAAATCCGTAACTGTAAAGAAATTAAATATTAATTGTGATTTCTTTGAGTTAGCTGGTATTAAATAATTATTCAATGTTTAGTTCCTCCTATTACTTCTTTTCCTGCTGTTTTCTTGCAGCTTCACTTTCTTGATTCATTTTACTAGCTATTTTAGCAGCATTTAACTTTATAGCACCAATAACGCTAGTTTTGTAATCAGTGCCATTTTCATCATACGAAGTTACAGGTTTAGCTTTATCAGAAGCAATCTCATTTGTTCTAAATGAAGACTCATCATAATCTGCATATTCTTTTAATTTTTCATATGTATCTTTATCAGCAATTGCACTTATATTATCTTTCAACATTCTATGATAATTATTATAAAGTGAAGTCATATCTTGAAGTTCATCAGCAGATATTTTATTACCAATATTAGTTCCAGATTTAATTTCGCTTAATGCGTTCTTTTCTGTTACTACAGTCCATTTATGATAATCATTATACCTGGTTCTAGCGAGTTCTACAGCCCTATTAGCAGCGTCAATATCGCCACCATTAGCCTTTACATTAGCAGCTGCCTGTATGGCTGCATTTAGTTCTTGTTGAGCAATCTCCTCATCTTTTCTAATTTGTTGAAGCGTTTTTGTATTTCCATCAAAAGCCTTAAATTCTATTTCATGAGCGTGGTCATCTCTTATTTTTTTTGCTCTATCATCAACAGCTTTTCTTGCATTTACAACATTTTCTAACATTTTATTTCTTTCGTTTTCATGTGCATAAAGAGCCTTATGAGCATTTGGATAATCTCTTACTGCATCCCATGCATCACCTACATGACCGGCAGCTGCTCCAACAGCTCCGCCAATAATTGGTATATTCTTTCTATGTTTTTCTCTATAATCATCTCTTTTTAGTTTTGCTTCCATTGCCTCATCGGCAGCCTTACCTGCGCCTTCTTTTATGTCGCTCCATTTTTTAATATCTTTTTTACTATTCCATCCTCTTCGTAAACCACTGGCTGCTCCAGCAACAAGCGAACCGGGATGAACAGCTCCTCCTAAAAGACCTTTTCCAACAGATAATCCCCAATTTTTATAATCTTTATTTTTCCAAGCATTTTGAGCATTTTGCCAGTTATCGCCACCATTAGCTGCAAAATTTCTAATTCCAGAAGTAATGCCACCACCCATAGCACCAAATGCTTGAGCCATACCATTTTCTTTCATCTTATCTAATAAGCCAATTTTGAAACCATCAGACTTAATTCCAGTTGCTTCACTAAAGAATTTGGGAGCCTGTTTAGCAAATGCAAATATCGAAAAATATATAATTGCTCTTAATAATAGAATATAAACAAAATTTAATTCAATTCCACATAAAGTTGAAGAAAAACTTGGTTGTAAAATATCTTTTATTGTACTGACTAGATATACGGCGAAAACAACCACAAACAATCTAGTAAATACCTCTACTGCACAGCTTATTGTTTTTTTCGACCAATTCTTAAATACGCCATCTTGTCCAGGTACAATTATTGTCATTATTGCAAGAGGTGCAATTAATTCTAGGTAACCTAATTTTACTGCCCTGATGCCCATATCTAAGCATAGATTTAAGAAAACATATGCAATATAGCCACCGGCTATTGTAGATAAAATAATTAAATATTGAATCGAGTTATCTCTAACACCAGGTTGAGAAAAAATAAACGGTGAAAATGCTTTCCAAAATGACATACCACCTTTGGCATTATCATATGCTTCAGCTAAAGTATAAGTGTCTGTTTCTTCTTCTGACTTAGGATTTGATTCCTCTATTTTTATGCCTGATGCTTCTGACATTACTGGATCATCTTCAGAGTTGGAGTTATCGGTGGATTCTAATTTATTTGGATAAAAGAACGATTCAAAAATTAACTCAGGAAGTTCTTCGGCTGTATTATTTAATGTAGTAGTATCATTTTTATTTACTTGTTGAAGTATCAAACGTGGTATAAAATTATTACATAGCACCACTTTTTGAAAATAATAGAAATAGCTAAATATGGTTGGCATTACAGCAACTCCAATTATGGCTATAACTATATTTTTTACTATTTTCGTAACAGATTTATTTCCTTTTGAAGCATTATCAGGATTAATAATGGCATTTAAAAGCGAATAAGCAACTATAAACAAAGAAATAACTCCAATTACAATATAGGTTCTATTAATTAAATATTCAAAAGCGCTGTCATTAAACAACTCAAATTGTGCAAGTGCTAAAAATAACTTATAAGCAACTTTTACCAAAAAATAAACAACACTATCTATTAAAAGGCAGACATAAGAAAGAATAGATTGAAGAAATTGACCAAAACCAGTATTTTTACTAGCATCTAAAATAGTATTGTCCGCTGCCATAAATATATAATTCATAATTTTTCACTTCCTTTTTCACATTATTCCGCACGTTGGATCTGAAGTAGTTACCCAACTTAATATTTCCTTCAATGCGGTTGGAAATACAAATAATATCACTGCATAAACCATCCTTTTGGCGGTTGTTTTTAATAGCTTATTCAAAGCGTCTTTATCACCACTTGCAACGGCTTTTACAGCATCCATTATAGTAAAAGCAATAACTAGTATAGGTCCCAAAAACTGCATAAAATTAAAAATTGTTTGTAACACATAAGCAACCGATGGTAAACGATTTCCATCTGGATCGTATGTTTCTCCATCATCTTTAATGTTACCAAATATTGATGTACAATTGTTACCTACATCTTCAGTTTCATTAGAGCTGCTTCCATCTGATGAATATTTTGGGCTTAATACAATTTTAACATCTTGGTGACTGTCATCTGAACGTTTTGTACAATCTAATAAAACATATGTTTGTTCAGATGGCTCATCACCAGCTATTTTTATATAAGCGTAGCCATCGATTGTTTCATTTGTCATGAAACTATTGTTAGAATCAGAACTGTCTTTAAATTTGCAATATGAATAATCTTGCAAAATTTTGTCGCCATCAGCTTTATATAAATAAATTATTTTTGGCTCATTCGTAGCATTATTTTCGCCACTTTGATTGTCATCATTTTGATCTTCGTTGGAATCCGTATTATCAGGGTTTGGATCATTACTCATTTCCTTAGCTCCCATACCTACACTAACAATTACTCTTTCTCTCGAATGTTGAGAATTTTTCTTAATACAATCGAAAGTATTTTTATAAATTGTTGCTGTTTTTCCTGGAGATTTTACAATATAAAATACAACAGCATCATTAACTTGAGTAGTATCCGCATATCTATAGCTTTCTATTCTTCGACAAGAAGAATAGTCAGTCGAACCTGAAGTTGAAACATCAGCAACTACTATATCGGAGTTATTTATCATACTTTGAACAGTTGCTTCATCCTTGTATTGACTTGAATAAAAATAATACGTTACTTCTTTATAAGTTTTAGCCTTACTATCTATTAAAGCATCATGAGAAATCGTTACTTTAACATTATAT
>CAKOKF010000023.1 GCA_934090775.1 uncultured Bacilli bacterium | reverse complement strand
AAAATGTCTATGAATTTTTACATATATAAGTAAAATTCTAGTATAATATAAATACTTTTAATGAGAAATTTTAAAAAAGCTATTAAGAATGAATGAAATTAATAAATAGAAAAATTAGAAACTAAATAAAAAATGATTATGAGTTAAAAAAGAGGTGATTTTAAATGACTAGACATATAATGTGTATCGATTTGAAAAGCTTTTTTGCATCATGTGAATGTGTAGAAAGAAATATTAATCCTTTTACGACTCCTTTGGTAGTAGCAAATCCTAATCAAGGAAAAGGAGCCATTACGTTAGCTATTACACCATATTTAAAAAGTAAAGGCATAAAATCACGTACCCGTCTTTATGAGATTCCACCTTGGATAAAATATCAAATAGTCCCACCAAGGATGAGTTTATATATAAAGAAAAGTAAAGAAGTAGTTAATATTTATTTGGATTTTGTTAGTGAAGAAGATTTACATATTTATTCAGTTGATGAATGTTTCTTGGATGTAACGCATTACCTTAAAATGTATGATATGTCTGATTATGATTTAGCTAAAAAAATTTTACATACGATTACGGCAAGAACTGGTTTAACAGCAACTTGTGGGATTGGTCCCAATATGTTACTGGCGAAAGTGGCAATGGATGTGGAAGCTAAAAAGTATAAAGATGGAATTGCTAAATGGACTTATGATGATGTTCCAACCAAACTTTGGCCGATTACGCCTTTATCAAAAATGTGGTCAATTGGTAGTCGGATGGAAGCAAGACTGAATGCTATGGGAATGTATTATATTGGGGATGTTGCAAGATGTGATAAGAAAATTTTAAAGAAAAAATTTGGTATTATTGGGGAAGAATTGTGGGAACATACTAATGGTATAGATGAATCAGTTATTAGTGATTTTAAAATGCCACCTAAAAGTTCTAGTTATTCTAATAGTCAGGTTTTGTTTAAAGACTATGACGGTAATAATATTAAGATAATTATTAGAGAAACGATTGAAGTAGTTTGTAGACGGTTACGAAAAAATAAAAAACAAGCAGGTATAATTGGTCTAGGAATTGGGTATAGTATAGATGTCGGTGGTGGTTTTTACCATAGTGTAAAGGTTAATCCCACAAGTGATGAAGATGAATTTTACTTTGTTTGTACAAATATCTTTGATAAGTTTTATAATGATTTGCCAATTAGAAAAGTTACGATTGCAGCCGGCGGTCTTGTTAACGATACTTCCTTGCAGCTCAATTTGTTTAGCAATGTTGAAGTTGTGGAAGACAATAAAAAGCTAAATGAAACCGTTGATAAAATTAAAGAAAAATATGGCAACAATAGTATAATTAAAGCTTCTAACTTGCTTGCTGATTCAACCGCCATCGATAGAAATGGTAAAATAGGTGGTCATAGTGCGTAATCGTGGACAAATTAAATGGCAAGCTTTTGAATCGTTATATAAAACGAAAGAAGTAAAAAAAGAATTGATGAATAAAAAAAATTATCAAAAAATGCCTGATTTGTCGATTGACCAATATAATGAGTTAGAAGAAACATTAAAATGTGCATATGCACGTTCTAGTATAGTTCTTCTAACTTTTTACCGTTATCCAAAGTTCTATCAAATAATGGATAAAATTCAAAGAATAGATACTTCTTTAAAGAAAATCTATTTAGAAAGTGGGAAGGTAGTTGATATGAGACAAATTGTAAAAATTGAATTAAAATAAAAAAGAAAAAGTAGATATTCTTAGAAAGATTAAAAAATAAGAAGAAAAATATAATTATAAATATAGTAAAAAGCCTAATTTTGGTTAAATTACATAAAAAATAAAGGAAAAAGTTATTTTTTACTTGCAAAAGTAGTAGCTCTATGATAAGATTAATTTGTTGTTGATGACTGGGGGATTAGCTCAGCTGGCTAGAGCACCTGCCCTGCACGCAGGGGGTCAAGGGTTCGAATCCCTTATCCTCCACCAGTTAGATTATTAAGCTTCTATAATAGAGGCTTTTTTTGTTTACAAAAATTAAAGACTATTGTATATTAAGAGTGTTTAAAAATATTAATATTTATTGGTTTAATGAATAGATTATTAGATTTAAATAAAAAATTAAGTAGTTAATAAATTGAAAAAGAGAGGAAACGGTTATGAGAGTTGGAATTATTGGTGGCGGTGCTTCTGGAATGATGAGTGCTATTTTATTAGATAGACAGGGTATTGATGTAACGATTATTGAAAAAAATAGTACTTTAGGGAAAAAGATCTTAATGACAGGTAATGGTCGTTGTAATTACTTTAATGAAAATATCGCTAGTGACAAATATTATACAAGCGATGATGAATTTTTAAAAAATATTGTTAACCAAGAAAATATTTTAAAAGTTCAAGAGTTTTTAAATAGTATTGGATTGGTACCTCGTATTAAAAATGGTTATTATTATCCAATGAGTAATACTGCTACATCCGTTTTAAATGCTTTTTTAGTAGAAATTGAACGAAGAAAAATAAAAGTTATCTTAGATAGTGAAGTAAATAGTATAAAAAAACAAGATAATAAATATCAAGTTATAGTTAATGATAAGAAAATGCTTTTTGATAAAGTGATTATAGCTATTGGTAGTAAGGCTGGTCTAAAAGAACAGGCTAATTATGAAATATTAAATTCTTTAGGAATTGAAATGATGCCAATCTTACCAGCTCTTTGTCCGTTAATATTAAATGGTAATTTCTTTAATAAATGGTCAGGGATAAGAGTAGAAGGCAGTGTAAGTATCTATATTAATGATAAATTTATCAAAAATGATATTGGTGAAATCCAACTTACCGATTATGGAATCAGTGGTATTTGCGTTATGAATTTAAGTTCATTAGTAAGTAAAGCCTTGTATCAAAAACAAAAAGCAACTGTTCATTTAAACTTTTTACCAAATATGACAAAAGAAGAAATTGATAATTTTTTAACTGATAGAGATAATAGTTTGTATCAAAGAACGGTAATTGAACTATTAGAAAGTATTATTCCTTATAAATTAATTTATATTTTAGTTAGCAGGGCAGGAATTAATAGTAATTGTCATTATAAGAGTTTAACTAAGAAAGAAAAAGATGATTTAATTAATAATTTAAGTGACTTAACTTTAGAGGTTCTGGCAACTAAAGAGATTTTTAAAGGACAAGTAGTTACTGGTGGCGTACCTATTAATAGAGTAAAAAAGACTTTAGAAGATAAAGAATATGCAGGACTTTATTATACAGGGGAGATAGTAGATGTTGATGGTATATGTGGGGGCTTTAATTTAGGTTTTGCTTGGTTATCTAGTATGGTAGTAAGTGAGGATATATGCTCAAGGTAAGAGAAATAAAAATAAGATATGATTTAGATACTAAAGATAATTTAAAGAAAAGTATATTAAAAAAATTAAGATTAGCTAAAGATTATCCTATTAGCTTTAAGATAATTAAAAAATCTATTGATGCTAGAAAGAAACCGGATATTTATTATGTGTATGAAGTATTGTGTACTCTAGATAAAAAAGAAGAAGAAAGATTATTAAAATTAAATAATAAAGATATAGTTTTAGGCGCTGAAATAAAATATAATTT
Organism: uncultured Bacilli bacterium; assembly: GCA_934090775.1. Lineage (GTDB taxonomy): Bacteria > Bacillota_I > Bacilli_A > RF39 > UBA660 > CAG-605. Next base: position 10,102 of record CAKOKF010000023.1, on the reverse strand, counting down.
TCAACCAAAGGGAACTGTAAGATTAGATAAGCCGATAGTCGTTGTAGGTAGTGGTCCAGCAGGTTTATTTGCTAGTTTAAACTTAGTTCGTCATGGTTATTCAGTTATTGTTGTGGAGCGCGGTTGTGAGATTGCTAAAAGAGTTAAGATAGTAGAAAAGTTTTGGCAAGATAATAAATTGAATCCCGAATGTAATATTCAGTTTGGCGAAGGTGGGGCTGGTACTTTTTCGGATGGGAAGCTTAATACTTTAGTAAACGATAAAGAAGGTAGATATCAATATGTCATGGAAATATTTGCTAGTTTTGGCGCAAATGAAGAAATTACTTACCTTAATAAACCACATATTGGTACCGATGTTTTAAGAGAAGTTATCGTTAAAATGCGTAAAGAAATTGAGAGTCTAGGTGGAAAGTTCTTATTTGAAACAAAGTTAACTGATATAAATGTTAGAGAAGGGCATGTTGAGAGTATTGTTTTAAATGATAAAGAAATAATGCCTTGCTCGGCACTAATTTTAGCGGTTGGCCATTCGGCAAGAGATACTTTTTATATGTTAAATGATAAAGGAATCAATATGGAAAATAAACCTTTCGCCGTTGGTCTTAGAATTATGCATTCTCAAAATTTAATTGATAAAAATCAGTATAGCCTTTTAGATAGTAGATTGCCTGTAGCTTCTTATAAATTGACTTATAAATCTAGTAACGGTAAAGGTGTTTATAGTTTTTGTATGTGTCCAGGGGGATATGTAGTTAATGCTTCTAGTGAAGCTAATAGATTATGTATTAATGGAATGAGTTATGCTAAAAGAGATAGTGGAGTTGCAAATAGTGCTTTAATTGTAACTGTTAATGAGACTGACTATGGTGTTAATTTATTTGATGGTGTTAAGTTTCAAAGAGTTTTAGAAGAGAAAGCATATAAATTAGGAAAGGGTTTAATTCCTTTAGAAACTTATGGCGATTATAAAAATAATAAAGAGCCAAAGAATCTTGGTGGTTTAGAACCTAAAATAAAAGGTAAATATAATTTAGCTAACTTAAATGAACTTTTACCCGATAATTTAAATATAGCTTTAAAAGAAGGAATAGAAAATTTTGATAAAAAGATAAAAGATTTTGCTGATGATAATACTTTACTTTGTGGAATAGAAGCTCGAACTTCTAGTCCAATTAGAATAATTAGAAATGAAGAATATGAAGCTAATATTGAAGGAATTTATCCAAGTGGCGAAGGGGCTGGTTATGCCGGCGGAATTACTAGTGCCGCTATTGACGGGTTAAAGGTAAGTGAAGCGATAATGAATAAGTATACTCCTAATATAGAAAAGTAAATTATTTAGATTAATTTAATAAAAAATAATTTGCTTTTAGCTAAAATTAATTAACATATTAAAATAAAAACTAAATAAGATGATTTTTGTTAATCAAGTTCTTATTTAGTTTTTATTTATTTTTTAATTACTTTGATAAAATGTAAAAAAGTACTTAAAAAAATATGATAAGACTTAGAAAATCTTGTTAGTTAGGTCTTGGATATTAATAAAAAAACTAGGCTGTAACCTAGTAATAATCACATGGTAGCGACGGGGAGATTCGAACTCTCGACCTGCCGGGTATGAACCGGATGCTCTAGCCAGCTGAGCTACATCGCCATTTTTCCTGACACTTTTTAATTATAACAAAACTTTTCTTTTTTTGTCAATAAGAACTTGCATTTTTTTTTGAAACAGACTATAATTTAGATATATTTGCCTTATGGGGAAACGGAATGGTGATAAAGTTGGAACATTATTTTACAAATAACGAAAACTTAAAAAGTGAATTACGCACAATAAGTTATGAAGTAAATAATGTTTCTTTTTTATTTACTTCTGATAATGGCGTTTTCTCTAAGGATAAAATAGATTTTGGCAGTTTTAATTTAGTTAAGGTTCTTCTTAAAAATTATGATAAGAAAAATGTTAACGCTTTAGATGTTGGATGTGGTTATGGTTTTATTGGTATTAGCCTTTCCAAACTACTTGATAGTAAGTTTGATATGGTTGATGTTAATAACCGAGCAATTCATCTAGCCAATATGAATATTAAGAACAATAAGGTGGATGCAAAAGCCTTTTATAGCGATGCTTTAAGTAGTGTCGATAAAAATTATGATTTGATTGTGACAAATCCTCCTATAAGGGCAGGGAAAGTAGTAGTTGAAAAGATACTACTTGATTCGTTAAAACATTTAAATGATGGTGGCGAATTGTGGTTTGTTATAAGAAAAGATCAAGGAGCCAAGAGTATAATTAATCTACTAAAACCCGACTATGATGTGAATCTAGTTGAAAAGTGCAAAGGTTTTTACGTAATTAAGGCTAAAAATGTTGACAAGGATAGATAAATTTTATAAAATCGAAAATTGTTGACGTATTTAAAAGGTACTCAAAAAATATTAGGTATAGGGGTGAATGCAAGTGGCATTTAAGACAAAAAAATTTGGAGATCATGCTGAAAGACGCACATTCAGCAAAATTAAAAACACCTTAGAATTGACAGATCTACTAGAAATTCAAAAGAAATCTTATCAATGGTTCTTGGACGAAGGTATTAAAGAATCAATTGACGATTTATTTCCTGTAGAAAGCTTCACTGGCAATATTACGGTAGAACTTGGGGATTATTATTTTGATCAACCAAGATATTCAATTAAAGAAGCAAAAGAACGTATGGTAAACTATGCGGCACCATTAAAAGTATTAGCAAGAGTATTCATTCATGAAACAGGCGAAGTTAAGGAACAAGAAATATTCCTTGGCGATATTCCTATGATGACAGATGCTGGTACATTTATTATCAATGGCGCTGAGAGAGTTATCGTATCGCAATTAGTACGTAGTCCATCTATTTACTTTAAAAAAGAAGTAGATAAAAATGGACGTCGTGTTATTACATCAGAATTAATTCCTAATCATGGAACTTGGTTAGAATATGAACTTGATGCAAGAGATATTTTATATGTACGTATTGACCGTACAAGAAAAGTACCTATTACGACTTTCCTACGAGCATTAGGTCTTTCTAGTGATGAAGATATTTTAGAACTTTTCGGTGAAAATCCTTACATTAAGAATTCAATCGAAAAAGATAGTACTAAAAATACTGATGAAGCCTTAATCGAAATTTATGAAAAATTAAGACCAGGTGAACCAGCTACACTAGATAGTGCTAAAAACCAATTAATTACTAGATTCTTTGATAAATTTAGATATGACTTAGCAAAAGTAGGCCGTTATAAATTAAATCGTAAGCTAAATGTTTTAGATCGTTTAATCGGTTGTACATTAGCTGAAGATATTAAAGACGAAAATGGTGAGGTAGTTGCAAGTACTGGTACTTTAGTAACTAAAGATGTTTTAGAAAAAGTTCGTCCAATATTTAGTAATGGTTACAACGTAAAAGAAGTAATGATTAATGAAGAATTAGACGAATATAATAAGGTTCAAACTGTTAAAGTTTATAATAAGAAAGATGAAACTAAAGTTATTGAAATTATTGGTAATGATCCAACTATCGATAGCCGCCGTTTAACTATTTCTGATGTTTATGCATCTGTGTCTTATTATTTAGACTTACAGGAAGGCATTGGTCGTGATGATGAAATTGATAACTTATCTAACCGTCGTGTAAGACAAGTAGGTGAGTTAGTTCAAAAACAATTCAATGTTGGTATGGCTCGTATGGAACGTGTTATTCGTGAACGTATGACTACTCAAGAAATTGAATCTATTACACCAAAAACATTAATTAATATTAGACCCGTTACTGCAGCTTTGAAAGAATTCTTTGGTTCTTCTCAGTTGTCAAAATTCATGGAACAAATTAACCCAATCGCCGAACTTACTGATAAAAGACGTTTGTCTTCTTTAGGGCCAGGTGGACTTGCCAGAGACCGTGCTGGTATGGATGTTCGTGATGTTAACTCAAGTCACTATGGTAGAATTTGTCCAATCGAATCACCAGAAGGTCAAAATATCGGTTTAATTACATCTTTAGCAAGTTATGCTAAGATTAATGAATATGGATTTCTAATGACTCCATATCGTAAAGTTGTCGATTGTCATGCAACTGATGAAATTGTTTATTTAACTGCTGATGAAGAAGCTGATTATAATATTGCATCTGCTGCTATTAATATGAGTGATGATGATGAAATCTTAGATGAAAAAGTAATCGCTCGTTTAGATGGTGAAGCCGTTATGGTTAGACGTGAAGACGTTGACTTTATCGATGTTGCACCAAGTCAAATTGTATCTATTACAACAAGTTGCATTCCATTCTTAGAACATGATGATGCCCATAGAGCCTTGATGGGTGCAAACATGCAACGTCAAGCTGTTCCATTATTAACTTGTGAATCTCCTATTGTTGGTACCGGTGTTGAATACATTGCCGCTAGAGATTCTGGTTCAACAATTATTGCTAAAGCTGATGGTGTTGTTGACTATGCTGATGGTAAGAAGATTATCGTTAAGAATGCTAAAGGCACTGATACTTATCATTTAGCAAACTATGAAAGAAGTAACTCGGCTACAACTATTAACCATCATCCAATCGTTAAGAAGGGTGATAGTGTTCATCGTGGCGAAGTTATTGCTGATGGTCCATCAACTAAAAATGGTGAACTTGCCTTAGGTAAAAACATGCTAGTAGCATTTATGACTTGTAATGGTTATAACTATGAAGATGCTGTTGTATTAAATGAAAGACTAGTTAAAGATGATGTTTATACATCATTACATATTGAACACTATGATATTGAGTGCCGTGATACTAAGTTAGGACCTGAGGAAATTACTAGAGATATTCCAAATGTTGGTGAAGATGCTCGTAAAAACTTAGATGCTAATGGTATTGTTCGTATCGGTACTGAAGTTAAAGACGGTGATATTTTAGTAGGTAAGGTTACACCAAAAGGTGTTCAAGAATTAACTGCCGAAGAAAAATTGTTACATGCAATTTTCGGCGAAAAAACTCGTGAAGTAAGAGATACTTCCTTAAAAGTAGAACACGGTGCTGGTGGTATTGTTCATGATATCAAGGTTTATACTAAAGAAAACTCTGATGAATTACCTGCAGGTGTTTCTAAAATAGTTCGTGTTTATATTATTCAAAAACGTAAGATTCAAGTCGGTGATAAGATGTCTGGTCGTCACGGTAATAAAGGTGTTATTTCTCTAATTTTACCAGAAGAAGATATGCCTTACATGCCAGATGGTACTCCAGTTGATATTGTTTTAAACCCACAAGGTGTTCCTTCACGTATGAATATCGGTCAAATTTTAGAATTACACTTAGGTATGGCTGGTAAAAAATTAGGCGTTAAATATGCTACTCCAGTATTCGATGGTGCAAGCCAAGAAGAAATTTATGAACAAATGGAAGAAGCTGGACTTGATCATGATGGTAAGACTGTTCTTTATGATGGTCGTACCGGTGATGCTTTTGAAAACCGTGTATCAGTTGGTGTCATGTATATGGTAAAACTTCACCATATGGTTGATGATAAGATTCATGCTAGAAGTACAGGACCTTACTCAATGGTTACTCAACAACCATTAGGTGGTAAAGCACAATTCGGTGGTCAAAGATTCGGAGAAATGGAAGTTTGGGCTCTATATGCTTATGGCGCTGCTAACGTTCTACAAGAAATGATGACTATTAAAGCTGATGATGTTATGGGACGTGTTAAGGTTTATGAATCATTAGTTAAGGGTAAACCAATTGATGAAGCTGGTATTCCAGAATCATTTAGAGTATTAATTAAAGAATTCCAAGCTCTAGGTTTAGATGTTGAAATCTTAGATCAAAATAATAAGTTAGTAGATTTAAAAGAAATGGAGACTGATGATGAACCAGTTGATGCTTTAAAGATCAAAGAGCTAACCAATGAAGTTAATGAAAATACTAATGATGGTGCAAAAATTGAAGAATCTAATGATGATTATTTAGATGAAGAAGAAGACGAAGATGACGATTTGGATAATTTAGAGTTTCCTGAAGATGGAAATATTCTAGAAGAAGAGGAGGATGAAATTATATGATGGATGTAAATAATTTTAGAGGTATTAAGGTATCTATTGCCTCCCCTGAAAAAATCCGTGAATGGTCTTATGGTGAAGTAAAAAAACCGGAAACTATTAACTATCGTACGCAAAAACCAGAAAGAGATGGTTTATTTTGTGAAAAAATCTTCGGACCAACTAAGGATTATGAATGTGCTTGTGGTAAATATAAACGTCTAAGATATAAAAACGTTATATGTGACCGTTGTGGAGTAGAAGTAACATCAAGTAAAGTACGTCGTGAACGTATGGGACACATTGAACTTGCTGCTCCTTGCTCACACATTTGGTTCTTTAAAGGCGTTCCTTCTAAAATGGGACTTGTCCTTGACATGTCACCAAGAGACTTAGAAGAAGTATTATATTATGTTTCTTATGTTGTTTTAGATCCGGGAAATGTTCCTTTAGAGAAAAAGCAAACTTTATCTGACAAAGAATATCGTGCATATTATGAAAAATATGGTAATGCTTTCAAAGTAGGTATGGGTGCTGAGGCTATCCAAACTTTACTAAAAGAAGTAGATTTAGATAAAGAGATTGAAGATTTAAGAAAAGAATTAGACGGTGCTACTGGTCAAAAGAGAATTCGTTTAGTTAAACGTCTTGACTGTTTAGTAGCATTCAAAGACTCTGGTAATCGTCCTGAATGGATGATTCTAACAGCTCTTCCTGTTATTCCACCAGATTTACGTCCAATGATTCAATTAGATGGTGGTCGTTTTGCTACTAGTGATTTAAATGATTTATATCGTCGTATTATTAACCGTAATAATCGTTTAAAGAAATTACTAGAATTAGGAGCTCCAACTATCATTGTTCAAAATGAAAAACGTATGTTACAAGAAGCTGTTGACTCATTATTTGATAATGGTCGTCATGGTAGAAGTGTAACAGCAGCTGGTAATCGTCCATTAAAATCATTATCTAGTATGTTAAAAGGTAAACAAGGTCGTTTCCGTCAAAACTTATTAGGTAAACGTGTAGATTACTCTGGTCGTTCTGTTATCGTTGTTGGTCCATCATTAAAGATGTATCAATGTGGTCTTCCTAAAGATATGGCTTTAGAGCTATTTAAACCACATGTTATTCATGGTCTAGTTGAAAGAGGACTTGCTCATAATATTAAAGGTGCTAAGAAATTAATTGATAATAAAGATGAATGTGTATGGGATGTTGTTGAAGATGTAATTACTGAACATCCAGTAATGTTAAATCGTGCTCCAACACTACACCGTTTAGGTATTCAAGCTTTCGAACCAGTATTAGTTGGTGGTAAAGCTATGCGTTTGCATCCACTTGTGTGTGCTGCATTTAATGCCGATTTCGATGGTGACCAAATGGCTGTACACGTACCATTATCAGAAGAAGCAAAAGCGGAAGCTAGAATCCTAATGTTGGGTGCTAATAACATCTTAAAACCTTCTGATGGTAAACCAATCGTTACTCCTTCACAGGATATGATTTTAGGTAACTACTATCTATCTATTGAAGAAGCTGGTTTAGAAAATGAAGGTAAAGCTTATAAGAACTGTAATGAAGCTTTAATGGCTTATGAAAGAAAAGATATTTCTCTACATACTAGAATTGCTATTCCAGTTGCAAGCTTTACACATAAATTGTTTACTGATGAACAAAAAGATAAATATTTAGTTACTACTGTAGGTAAGATTAAATTTAATGAAATTTTACCAGATTCTTATCCATATGTTAACGAACCAAGTGATGCTAATATTACAGGCATTACTCCAGATAGATATTTCTTACCAATGGGTACGGATTTAAAAACGGAAATTGCTAAGATGCCTCTTGCTGAACCATTCGTTAAGAAGACATTAAGTAAATTAATTGCCCAAGTCTTTAAACGTTATAAAACTACTGAAACTTCAGTTATGTTGGATAAATTAAAAGATTTAGGGTTCAAATATTCGACTGTTGCTGGTATCTCTATTTCTATGAATGATATTATCGTATCTGATAATAAGCAACAAATTATAGACGATACGCAAAAGAAAGTTAACAAGATTAATAAAGAGTTCACTAGAGGTTTAATTACTGAGGATGAACGTTATAAAAATGTTTGTGCCTTATGGGCTAAAGCAACTAGTGATATTTCTAACGAATTACAGGCTATTGCTAAGAAAAATACCATGAATCCAATCTTCATGATGATGAATTCTGGTGCCCGTGGTTCTGCTAACCAGTTTAACCAACTTGCCGGTATGCGTGGTTTAATTGCTAAGCCTACTGGAGAAACTATTGAAATTCCAATTAAGTCTAACTTAATTGAAGGTTGTAATGTAACCGAGTTCTTTATCGGTACAAGAGGTGGTCGTAAAGGTATCGTTGATACAGCCTTAAGAACTGCCGATTCAGGTTACTTAACTCGTCGTTTAGTAGATGTTGCTCAAGATATCGTTGTTAAAGAAGAAGATTGTGGCACTATTAATGGTGTTGAAGTTACTGACTTTATTGATGAAAGATCAAATACAATGATTGAACCTTTAATTGAAAGAATTATTGGTCGTTATACAGCAACTAAAGTAATTAATCCTGAAACTAAAGAAGTTATTATTGATAAAAATCAATATATTACTGAGGCTATTGCTAATAAGATTATTAACGCTGGAATTAAGAGTGTTAAAATCAGAAGTGTTTTAACATGTAATACTGTTAACGGTGTTTGTCAACATTGTTATGGTCGTAACCTTGCAACTGGTAATATGGTTGAAACAGGCGAGGCTGTTGGTATTATGGCTGCTCAATCAATCGGTGAACCAGGTACTCAGTTAACAATGCGTACATTCCATGAAGGTGGTGTTGCCGGTGGCGACATTACTCAAGGTCTTCCAAGAGTTGAAGAACTATTTGAAGCTAGAAATCCAAAAGGAAAAGCAACTATTGCAGAAATTGGTGGTAAGATTGCTAGTATCGAAGAAAATAACTTCAAATTTAAGATTGTTATTGAAAATGATGTTGAAGCTAGAGAACATATCACAAACTACAATACTAAACTATGTGTTGAATTAGGTCAAACAGTCAAAGCAGGGGATCCATTAACAACTGGTTCTATTGCACCAAAAGAATTACTTGCTGTAACTGATCCAATTACTGCACAACAATATATTGTTAAAGAAGTTCAAAAAGTATATAAATCACAAGGTGTTGATGTTTCCGATAAACATATCGAAGTAATTGTACGTCGTATGATTTCGAAGATGAAAGTATTAGATGGTGGCGATACTAACTTAGTTGCTGGCTTATCAGTAACTCTAAATGAATTTGCTGCTGCTAATAAACCAGTATTATTAACTGGTGGTGTTCCTGCAACAGGACTTCCAATTATGCTAGGTATTACAAAAGCATCATTAGAAACTGATTCCTTCTTATCAGCTGCATCCTTCCAAGAAACTACAAGAGTTCTTACTGATGCTGCTATTAGAGGTAAAGTAGACCACTTAAGAGGATTAAAAGAAAATGTTATTATTGGTAAGTTAATCCCTGCTGGTACTGGTGCTAAACAATATTCGGATGTTAAATTTGAGCTTGAAAAAGAATTTATCGAAGATGATGCTAGTGAAGCATTAGAAGATAAACTTATGAGTGATGACACAACTGATGAAGTAAAAAATAGCGATACCAACAATATTGCCTTAGAAGAAAATACTGATACTTCTGCAAATGAAGATATAGATTTAAATATTACTGATGAAGAAGAGACTACTGAAGAATAGTAGTTTCTTTTTTTCGTTACATAAGTAACTATAATTTAGTGTAAAATAAAGATAACAAATAAAAGATATCAAAATTAAAAAAATGACTTAAAATCAAACGTAGATTTTCTTATTATTTTAGCCAGAGATAATAATCTCGAACTCTTATGAAAAATATAAATCTTAAAAAAATTTTTTAAAAATTAGCACTCATATATTGACAAGTGCTAACATATAATATATAATGAATTTAGCATTTGAAAAGAAAAAGTGCTAAACA
>CAKOKF010000022.1 GCA_934090775.1 uncultured Bacilli bacterium | reverse complement strand
AAAACACTAATATAAGTAATAATACTAATCATAATAGAAGAAACAATTAACGATACCGAAGAAAAACCTATTAAAACCATAGTAATACCATTCATAATACCACTAGAAAGCTTAGTTACCGTACTAGCATAATCAGTATAAACTATTTTATCTTCATCTTGCTTAGTCTCATTATACTTATCTAAATATTCGATTATTTTATCTTTACTATTAAAATCTTTAGGATACAATTGAATACTAAAAGGAATATCATTACCTCCTAAAGTACTTAAAATCATTTCTTTAGTAATTGATTCATCAAACTTTTGACCACTTAAAACATTGTAATCTACTTCTTCTTGCTTTTTTACAATAGCTGATTCTTTATTTTTATTAATATATTCCTTTAATAAAGAATCTTTATAACTTAACCCAGTTCCAGCCATTTCACTAAATTGATTATCTTTTTTACCTCTTATAATACCTACTATTTTTAAAGTTATATTATTATTATTATTATCATACATCGAAGTATAGTCAGTATTACCAATATAAATATTATTAAATTCAGTATAATATTCATTATTATTTATTAATTTAATTTCTTTATTTAAAACATCATTAAAAGTACTAGAGTCTGTAAGGCCTAAAAGATTGTAAAGATCAGCTGATATCTTATTATAAGAATCTACTATTAACATTAATTCATTACTCGCCTCAGGTAACTTACCAGCTAGTAAATCATAATTATTAGTTACTAAAGAATCAACCTTACCATCTTTAGTTTCAGGAATTGGTGATAATTGGTAAAGAAAAGGCACTACTTCCTCATTATTTTTTATTAATAAATTCATATTAGTATAGCGACCATAAGATATCCCACTAAGATAGGCACTATCAATATTATTTAAATAAGCTATATATTTAGCATCTATCTTATTAGCGTGACTTATCGTTTGGGCATCTTTTTCTTTTCTAATTATATTATCAAAAGGATATTCTTCTAAGTCATTAGTAGTTGAAGTAGCAATGGCCTCTTTTATATCAATACCATCTTTCATGATGGAAATAGGCATATTTGATAAAGTATCTTTTTCAAAAGTATCAATTTGCTTTTGAAAACCATTAGAAAGGGCTAAAACTAAAGAAATACCAATAATACCAATGGAAGCCGCAAAACTAGTTAATAAAGTTCTACCTTTCTTGGTTCTAATATTATTTAAAGATAAACCTAAAGCCGTGATAAAACTCATTTTAGTTCTTTTTAAATTATAATCTTGTTTTTCTTCTTCTACTTCATAAGGATTAGAATCACTAACAATTTGACCATCACTAAGTTTAATAATACGGCTAGCATAAATATCTGCTAGAGTATCATTATGTGTGACCATAATAACAAGTTTATCACGAGATATTTCTTTAATTAAATCCATGATTTGTGTGCTGGTCTTTGAATCTAGGGCCCCCGTTGGTTCATCTGCTAAAATTATATCTGGATTATTAACTAGGGCTCTGGCAATCGCAACTCTTTGCATTTGACCACCACTTAACTGATTAGGCTTTTTATGAATATGTTCCTTTAAACCAACTTTTTCCAAAGCTGCCACTGCTCTTTTTTTCGCTTCACTTTTACTGATATTTCCTAAAGTAAGCCCCATCTCGACGTTACTTAAAATGGAAATATGACTAATTAAATTATAACTTTGAAAAACAAATCCTATCGATTTATTTCGATAACTATCCCAATCTCTTTCTTTAAATTGTTTAGTTGATTTACCATTAATAATTAAGTCCCCACTATCATAGCGATCTAAACCACCTAAAATATTTAAAAGAGTTGTTTTACCGGAACCAGATGGTCCCAAAATAGCTACAAACTCACTTGATCTAAATTGTAAATTAATATTTTTTAGAACTGGATACTTATTATCCTTTGTTCCATAGCTTTTATATATTTCTTTTACACTTAACATACTACATCCTCCAACTTTATAAATGTTTATAAAAACTTTTAATTTTATGTCCTTCTAATTATATATATTACCGCTTACCTCTTAATTTCCTTCAAAAATTTTACATTTTCACATCTTTTTTACTTTTTTCAGTTAAAATTTACTTAAAGAAAAAAAGAAACCGTAGTTTCCTCTAAAATCATTATTATTAAACAGTATAGAATTTTTTCTTTCTTGTTGAAATAACAATAGTAATTAAGGCAACGGAAGCAACACCAGCAATAATTGCATAATTCATAAATTCCCCTGTATCCGGATTACAATCTTTTCCTTCACAAGTTTGTTTAGTTATAATAATGTTGGGACAAGCCTTACCATCATCACCAACTTTGGCAGTATCAGAATCAAATACAGCGCCTGTAATGCAAATTTGACCACAATCCCCATCTTTAATATTAGCAGCTTCTTCTTCTAATTTTAAATTAAATGAAAATATTGCTGTTTTTTCATTTTCTTTTAAGGCTGTACCAGAATAAGTAAGTGTAATAGTATTTTTAGCTAAAGTTTTATCTTTAATATCTTCACTAACAAGTGTAAAACCATTATTTACTTTAATATCACTCATGGTTAAATATTTCGATTGACTTGCATTTATTATTACAGATTTTGTTGCGGTATTAGCAGCTAAAGTTGCATTTGGTTTTACATACACTGTACAAAGTGTCGAAGCACCAACAGCAAGTGTTGTACTATTACAATCAACTGTAACTAGACTTGCAGCTACGTTTGTTGCATTATTTGAACCACTTGCATTACTGCCATTACCACTAGTATTTGGTTCATCAGCATAAACAGTACCAACTCCCATAACCCCTACTACTCCGATTAACAAAGTAGCCATTAACTTATTTATTTTTTTCATAAAATTACCTCTCACATTTATCTTTCCCTTATTTTTCATTTTTATGATATCAAATTTCTAAGAAAAAGTAAATTACTTTAAGAAAAATATTTTTAAATAATTATAAACTATGTTATCATTATATTATAGTTAAAAAGTACGAGGTAATAATTATGCAAAAGATCGAAATAGAATTTAAAAACCAAACTTTAAAGATATATTTAATAGTTAAAGAAAAAAATTTAGATAATACTTTATTAAATACTAATATTATCAGTAATGAAAAACTACTTTTTTCTTTGGATTATATAGCTAAAAATCAAAAGTTAGTTAGTAGTTTCTTAAAAGAAATATGTTTAGAAAAAAATACTAACTTAATCGTTGCTAATGACATGAATGTTATAAGTACAGTAGCTCCTTGTTTTAAAAATACCCCTATTAATAAAGTTTTAATGAATACCAATGAAAACTTTACTTATGAAGCTTATGAAGCTATTAGTAAAATTAATTCTTTAAAAGAAGTTGAATGTTTATCAATTCCTACTTACTTAATTGAGCTTTTTGATAAGCAAAACATTAAAGTCATTTCTAAACAAGAAGTCTTATTTTCTTCTCAATTTATGGCTAATAATGACTTAAATAACTATTCAGCTATTTTCTATGCTAAGACTATTAAGTTAATGTGTCCTATTGTTACTAACGATTATAATGATTTAAAAACATTCTTTAAAATTAATAAGTATTTAAAGACTATTGAGTTATATCGTTTCTTAACTACTGATTTACTAGCACTTATCGATTTACTAACCGAATTACGTGTTAAAAATGTTACGATTGCTATTCATGATAATATTACTGATAAAGATATTATAGAACGTATTAAAGTTATTAAAAAAGAAAATAAAAAATATCATCTTAATATTATTCTAGCCTATTCTAGTGAATATATTGAATCTAATTATATTAAACAATTAATTGCTACGACCGTTAAATCATGTTGTCTTATTATCATTCTTTTAAGTTTTATGGCTTTTGCCTTTGTTTTCTATAATAATAAAAAGTCTTTAGAAAATGTTAATGCTATCAAAGATAATATCACAGAATATCTTGATACTAAGATTAAAGACAATGATACCGATGAAACGCCTACTTTCGATGACAATAATAGCAATGAAAATCCTAGTAATCCTGATATAGAAACCCCTGATAATAATACTGACGATAATCAAAATACTGATAATCCCGATAACAATGAAACTCCGACCCCAGTTGTCAAAGAAAAAAATCCGGTTATTATGGCTTTAAAAGATTTAAATAGTGATACGGTTGGCTGGTTAAATGTTCCTGAAACAACCATTGATTATCCTATCGTTCAAGCAACTGATAATGAATATTATTTGAAACATAATTTTAATAAAGCTTATGATTATAATGGTTGGGTATTCATGAATTATGCTAATTCAGGTACTGTCTTAGATCAAAATACTATTATATTTGCCCACAATCGTTACTATAGTAAGACTATGTTTGGAACTCTTAGTACTGTTGGTAAAAAAGCTTGGTACCAAAATGCTAAAGATAACTTAATTACTTATAATGATGTTAATGCCGAAATGAAATGGGAAGTCTTTGCTGCTTACACTATCCCAGTTACCGATGACTACTTAAAAACTAATTTTAGTAATCAAGAAGAATTCTTTAATTTTATTAACTTAATTCGTAGTCGTTCTATTTTTAAAAGTGATATTGAAATAAATGCCGACGATAAAATTTTAACTTTATCAACGTGTGCTAATACCCAAGATCGTTTCGTTGTTCATGCTGTTTTAAGAAAAGACTTACTTAAAGAAGACTAATTCATCAAAAAAAATCAACTTAAGTCACTAAATAAATCTCTAAAACTGCTTAAAAATTCACTTAAAAGCTCATATCCTTACAATATGCGCTTTTTTTCTCGTTTTTTTCTTGCTATAATGGGTATATATAATATAAGGATATGATAATTATGGATATGGAAAATACTAGAAGACTTTTAGATGAGATTTTAAATTATTCTCTTTATACCGATGATAATTTAAGTACGGAGTTAAAGGATAAATTAAATAATATCATTACTTTTCTTAATCAAAATGCCGATAAAGTAAACTTCTTAAAAAGATTAGAGCAATATCGTAGCAACAATAACGCCTACGCCTTCGACCGCTACTTAGCGATAATTATTAATAAATTGGACCTTACAACTCAAGAAAAACTTACCCTTCTAAATCTTGATATTCCTTATTATCAAACTCTAGGTCTTTGGAATAAACTTAATACTCCCACTAAATTAAACTATCTTGATAGTAAAAACTTCTTATCTAATCTTGATATTAAAAGAATTAACTATACTATCAATAATAAAAAAGATATGTTAGAAAAATTAGTAAATCCCATTATCAAAAAAATACCGGAAAACTCCCTTATCTTAAATGACCTACCTAAAGATTTAATAACTAAAAAAGAACTATTTTCTAAATTACGTAGTGATATTATTACTAACTATATTAATAAATATTATTATTTAGGTAGTGACTTAAATAAACTTATAAATACTGGTCTAATTCGCTATGCTAAAAATTATAGTATTACTCTTTATAACTTAGATAAAGATAACTTAATGAAAGCCCTAAGTATTACACCAACTATTCTTGCTAAATTAAATCCCGAACTAACTATCAAATTAATAGATAAAGATTACCTAGCCTCTCTACTTACCCATAACTTTTCTCGTAATTTAAATAATACCGTTAAAGAACTTAATATGTTAAGTAATAATAATACTAAATATCTAACTCGTGATTACTTAGAAAAGTGTCCCAATAATTCCATTTATTTATATAGTCCCGATGATAAACTATTAAATCTATTTAAGAGTAATTATACTTATCTTTTAAAACTTCATAATGATACTTTAGTATACTTAGTTAATAATAAATTTAGTGAAGAAGAACGGGTTACTTTACTTCGTAATCAAAACTTTGTTAATAACTTACCTGATAATTATTTAGAAGCTATTATTAATAAGATGACTTTTCCTAATGTCTTTAATATGCTCCAAAATATCACTATCTTAAGTAAAATGAAGAATATTAATGTTTCTTTAAGAGCTTATGATAAAATCTTTATTACAGGTTACTTAGACTCCCCTGCTTTAGTTAATATAACTGATAATAAGATGTTAAATAATATGTTTAGTCTTATTAGTCCTATAGAAACTTCTAAATACTTAAGCTATCCTTATATTTATACTAAGTTAAAAACTTATGATATCGTAAATATCTTAATCAATAGTAAGTTAAATATTTATACTGATACTCCTAAATTACTTAAAGTTCTAAGATTAGATGAAATTAAATATTATTTAAATAAACTAATTAGTAATGATGCTATTCGTTATGATTTATTATTTAATGATTATACTTTAAAGACTATTTTAGGCATTAATATTTCTTTAAGTAGTGAAGAAAAAGAAGATATCAAATACTTATATGATTTAATCTTAATAAGAGGTAATACGACCTTAGAATGTAATACTAATGACTTAGAAAGCTTTAAAAGTATTGTTGTTTCTTATCATTTGTTTGGTCTTACTAAAACGAAAGAATTATATGAAAATGGTAACCAATATAATTGTTTAGAAGAGGTAAATAAGATTGGTAACTCTTTTGTATCTTACTTCTTTAAAAACTTTAATGATCAAATAGATATTGATGAAATCTTAAGTATTATTACAAGTAAGGACTTTAAAAATTCGAAATTAATTGATTTAGTTAATAATATGAATACTTATAAGTACTCTAATATTAGTAATACTAAAGAAGTACTTCAAAACTACTTAGAATATAGTAAAATTAGTGAGTATTATGCTTATCAAACAATCAAAACTTTCTTAATTAACTATAATAATTATTTAGAAGAATATCAAATAAGAATGTATGCTAAAAGATTCTTAAAAATTAAGTATCAGAATTATCGCTTAAAAGACAACTTATATTATGCTTATCAAGAAAAATATACTAAAGAGTTTATTAAAATTAAAAAGTTAGAAGCTTTTAGTTCTTTCTTAAGTGATAATAAGTCTTACTCTACTTGGTTTATTAAAGATAATACTAATCTTATAAATACTTTAAATGACTATTTAAGTCGTTATAATTATAAATTAGATATTACTTTAGATAAGATAATTAACCCTTTCTTAAAAGGTATATCTATTAGTGATATTATTAGTAACTTAGGTTATAACAGACCGGCTTACTATGAAATTATTAAGTATGAAAGAATTGAAAAAATAAAGCTTACGAAGATTAATAATAAATTAAAAGGTATTCTAAAGAAATTTAATAATGCGGATAAGATTATTTTACTTAACTATTTAGCTTATGGTATTATGCCAAGTATTGAAATCGATAAAGAAACTTTAATAAGTATTAATAAATATAAACAAACTATTACTAATTTTAATGGTAAAGTTAATGTTAATAAGATTGAATTAAAATTAGATTATATTAGTATTATTAATTTAACTAATGATTTAGATCTTAAAAATTATAGTAAAGTTTATATGGAAACAATTAATATTATTAATTACTTTAAAGGCTTAGCTAGTAGATATATTGGTACTGATATCGTAAAACAAGCTTACAAAGATGAATATCTTAAAGGCTTAAATGATTATATAATGCCAATTAACTCTAGTGATGAGGATATTGTTTTAATTAAACATAAGATGTATTTAGATAAATTCAAGATGATATTTAGTAAAGTTTCCTTAGATAAAGAAATAAAATTAAGTGTAAAAATTCAAGATAAATTAATTACTATTATTCCTTATTTAATTGATAATTATTTTAATGATTTAACTTATAATTATAGTGTTTTATTTAAAAGTGATATAACTTTAGAAAGTATTAATAATTGGGATGAAATTATTGCCTTATTTGGTCAAAAAAATTAAAAAAAGACTTGGCAGCAGCCAGGTTTTATGGTAAAATTAAATTACTTACTGATGCGGATGTAGTTTAATGGTAGAGCTTCAGCCTTCCAAGCTGATAACGTGAGTTCGATTCTCATCATCCGCTCCAATAGGTAATTTAACTTGCAAGTTTAACGCTTGCAAGTTTTTTTGTGCGTAAAAATCTATCCTAATCTTAGAGAACCCTAATTTTCTAAGTCATCCATCATTAATTTTCGCAAAAGGGTCTTACCTTCTTGCATAGATTGTTTTTCATCTACTTGATTTTGTTAACATTAATTCTTTTAATTTTAATAACTCATATATTTGTTTCTTTACTTCTTTCAGCATGGTAACCTCTTCTACTACTCTATTCTAATTTTTTTCCATTATATAGCAAAGCAAAGTATTTTACCATTTTTCCTAAAAAGCCACCTATTTATTCAATAGATAGCTCTTTTTCATTATTATAAACTTAGTTTAATGCCAGGATCTAAACTCATGGCAGCATTATACTTCTTAATAACTACATCATATTTTTTTTGAAGTTTATTACCTTCATCATTCTTACGGCATTTTTCACTATATTCTTGATACTTATTTTCAAGTACTTTCTTTAAGGAATTTAATATTTCCAAGAAAGAACTGTTATCAGCTTCCGATAAATCACAATTATAATTTACATTATAAGAAGAAACATTACTATAATTTTTAACGGTTTCTAAAACATATTCACTAGTTATCCAACTTCCTGTATCTATTTTTAACTTTCTCATTTGCTTTTTTTGTAAAAAACTACTTCTAAGTTTATGAAATCTTGAAAGTACCATTGCATATTTTTCACGTTTTGCTGCCAATGATTTTAAATATTCTTCTAATTTTTCTCGATCGGCTAAAGTCATATAAGCTTCTAAGGTAATACTTATCTCTCTTAGATCTTCATCAGTTAAAGTTCTAATATCATTTATTATAATTGAAAGCTTATTCATAACTGCATATTTTAAATATCTTAAATCTGTAGAATGTTCTAAATTTAACATTTCAAAATAATCTTGTTCGTTATGTATTAAAGCTAAATAAGCTTGTCTTCCAGCATTTAGACATTCTTCTCTTGTTACTATTTTTTCATTATTATTTGCTACAACTTCAGCAATTTCCATAAATAATCACCCTTAATTGCCATGTATGATAGCATTTTACCATCTTAATGTCAATACATTTAGCCTAAAGTTTGCAAAAGAAAAACACGCTGTTAGCATGTTTTTTCTTTACAATAATATATTTAATCTTTTATTTCAATATATTTCTTTTCAGGTAATTTCCCTTTATTTTCCATCTTAGGTACTTCTAAAGTTAAAATACCATTTTTAAAGCCAGCTTTAATGTCTTCAGCTTTTACATCATCACCAACATAGAAGCTACGTGAACATTCGCCATAATATCTTTCTTTTCTAATATATTTACCGCCTTTTTTCTCATTATCTTCATTATTAACTTTAGCATTAATAGTTAAATAACCATCGGTAATATCAATTTTGATATTCTTTTTATCAAAACCTGGTAAATCAATATCAATTACATAATTATCTTTATCTTCACGGATATCCGTCTTCATCATTTTACTTTCAGTTTTTCTAAAGAATGGATCTCCAAAAATATCATCAAATAAATCAAAATCTCTATTTGGTACTAACATCATATAAATCATTTCCTTTCATGTTACCCCTTTTATAGGGTACCCAATAATACAATTTTAATACCTGTAAGTACTTTTTTTACTTACAATTATGTTATAGCACTTTTTATTAGCACTGTCAAGAGATAAGTGCTAATTTAATGTTTTTTTCAATTACTTTTCCAAAAAAAACACTTCTTTCTATAAAAATGGTAGAAGTGTTTTCAAATATCAACCTATCATTAATTAATTTTATACTACTTATTTAATATCGCATCCACTGGTTGCATCTTACTAATCTTATTACAACTTAACATGCTAACTATCCACGATAAAGTAACACTTAAAATCAATGTTATAATGGGCGCTAAAGCATTAATCTCCATGCCACCAATGTAAATTTCATCATTAAAGAATAACATATTAGCCATCTTACAAGCGCCATTCCACATAGGGATACCTAGTAAAAACGCTAAAACAGCAATAATTAAAGATTCATAGCTAAATATCTTATAAATATCTTTATTTTTAGCGCCTAGACTCTTTAAAATACCGATATTTTTCTTCGCATAACTTACGGTAACATTAATAAAATTAAATATTAAAAGTATTGCAAAGATCCCAATCACTAAAGTAATAATATTTAAATAAGGACGAACATAATGATAAAAAATATTAATACCAGCAATATATCCTCCTAAATCACTAACTAAGCTTAACATTTCTCCTTCTTCAAATATATTACTTGCATAACTATACTTATTTACTAAAAGATCTAACTCCTCTTTAGTATCAAACCCAATATATACTTTGGTAATAATTTTCTTATCATGATCGATAATATTATAAAGTTCCTCACTTATATAACTATTATCATCAAAACTAATTCCTACTACTTTTAATTTAGTAGTATTATTATCTCTTTTCATTGCATTTATAAAATTATAAAGTTCAACATTAAAAATGTCTTTATATTTTGTAAACGCCTCTTTAATAAAATTAAAGAAAGCTTCATCATAGCCCATATTTTTATTATTCTTTTGATAGTCATTAAATAACTTATTAAAATCACCGATCTTATAAGAATGACTATTTAAGATGTCATTGGCATTTATAACTACCTCATCACTAGCTAACTTTTTATTAACTAAGTTAAAGTTTAAATCATAATACTCGATATTTTCCTTATAATAATTAACATTAGTTAATACACCAATAATATTATTACTTTCTAACTTACTATCTCTTATAGGTAACTGATACATACTAAGCATTTCTTCACTAGTATAAAGCATCTCCCTATTATCGACTAAGCCTTTAACATAAATATTGTTATCTTCCGTATATTGATTAAAATCCATTTCTACTTTGGGTGATACTGGTAAATTTTGACGTAGTTCTAAAAAATCTTGATCGCTTTGAAATTCATTAATGCCAACTATAGTCACTAAATATTTACCAAGATAAGTTTCTAATCCTAAAATACTGGTCATATCCGCTGGCTTAGTTAACACATTTTCCTTATCATAAATACCATACGCTAAGATATCATAAGCAATATTTTTATCAATAACGATTTCATTATCATTTTGTGGTAACCGACCATTTAATAATTTTAAAATATTATCGTTTTTTATTTCGACGATATCATTGCTAGTAATTACCTTATTTTCATCTTCAACGGGACCATATTTTAACTTCAAATCCCGAATACTGTAGACAGGACTACCTTCTTTAACAATCGTATCAGTTGCCTCAAGCGACTTCGGATTACAATCAACATAATCATATCCCTTCGTACACTTAGTTTTTTGAATACCTACTTTATAAATATTATGCTCACTTAAAACTCTAGCGGTATAATTATTTTTATCAAACAGAACAAAAGAAAACATAATACATACCCAACTTAGCGCAAAAGCCGTTAAAATAAGGGTCATAATAAACTTAACTGGTTTCATTTTTATATTATGTAAGGTAAATTTTAAAGCATATTTACTTTTAAAATTAGACTTTCTTAAATTTATAAGACTAATATCATCTTTCAAAGCAACAATATTATCATCTACTACTTTGCCATCTTGCATAGCAATATAACCGCTAGCAAATTCATTAACTAACGTCTTATCATGTGTAACAACTATGACACATTTATCTTTACTTATTTCTTTTAAAAGTTCCATTATTTGTCTTGAAGTAACACTATCTAAGTTGCCGGTCGGTTCATCGGCTAAAATTACTTGGGGATTTTTTACTAAAGCTCTAGCAATGGCTACCCTTTGTCTTTGCCCACCGGAAAGTTCATTAATATTTCGCAGTCTTAAATCATAAAGACCTACTCTTTTTAATATTTCCTCAATATCAGTTGTACTTTCTTGATTACTAAGTTCTAATGCTAACTTTACATTATCATAGACATTATATTCTAAAAATAAGTTATAATCTTGAAAAATAAAGCCGACACACGTATTACGATATTTAACTAAATCCTTTTTACTCAAAGTTTCTAAAGCTAAATTGCCAACCTTAATTGACCCTGCATCAATTTTATCCAAGCCACCAATAATATTTAACAAGGTTGACTTACCAGAACCACTTTCCCCCGTAATAAAATATAAACCTTTACTAGGTATTTTAAAACTAACATTATCTAAAGCTACAGTACTAGCTGTTTTCTTGGCTTTATAAACTTTTCTCACATTTTCTAAAACTATCATCTTATATCCCTCTACTATATTTATAGTATACAAGATTTCAAAATAAAAAGTCAAATTTTTTGACTTCATTTTTTCGTTTAGTAATAACACCTATCAAAGTCGTTGATTCGAGCATATCCTAGAATAATGGTACGTCTTACATAAGCATCTAAAGCATTTTCGGTTCTTAGACTTTTTGATTCACCATTTTGATAATCAGCAATGCTACTAGCCACCAATTCAGTCCTAACATCTGATTCTTCAGCTTTTGAAATTAAATATGCATCTTTTAGTAACATATTATCTAGTTTCTCAGACGACACTAATTTCACATAGGGAACATCGCTATTAATTGCATAATAGGTGTCTTTATCATAAACAAACTTCGTTAAAACATCATAGATATAAGTCTTTTGTCCTACTCTAAGTTCCAAAAGATAATAATTATTAGCACGAGATCTTACTAAATTAACTAATCCTCTTTTTCTTAAAAACTTTGCAAGTCCTAAGGAAACCTCTTTTAAACTAATTTCTTTAAAGCCTGGATTAAATAAACTATAAATCATCGGAATATTATAATAATCAAAATCTATCATACTTTTTAAAAGAGTAGCATCATATTTTTGAACTTTACCTTCTTTTATTCCTTTTTTAGTCTTTACATTAATTTTTAAATCTTCATATAATCTTTTTATTTCTTCTATCATCATGCCTCGTCCTCCGCCTTTAAACTTATACCACTAGATCTAGTGTTTAGCAAGCTTTTTTTCTTTATTCTTTAACTTTTTTGCCTCTTTTTACTATTATTTTTATCACTACTAGTTTCAATCATATAACTACTTAGATAATCTAGTATATCCATTTCTAATTTTCCTAATTGTAATTTATAATTTCTAATACTAGCTTCAACTAAAACTTTTCGTTTAGTGCTTTCTAAATCAATATAATTTATATTATCATTACTTCCAAAATATTCGATAATTTTATCTTGACTTATTATTTCTTCAAGTACTTCATCTTCTAAAGCGATAAAAGTATCATAAGTAAATGCTATACTATTTAATGAATCATAAATATATTTTTGACCATTAGCTTTTTCTAAAAGAATTAAACAATGACTATTATTATTTTTTACAATTCTTGTTTTACCATAATCGCTTAGAAGATAAGCTTCGATCATTATTATGTTTGTAAAATATTTATACTTAAAGATACCACTCGTAGCAAAAGTAATAAATGGTATACCTAAATAATCAAATGCTTTCATTTTATTTAAAAAAGAATCACTAAATAAACCTATTGTTTTATCTTTAACTCCTTTTGTAAAAATACTTTTATGTTGAGTTATTTTTTCTTGTTCTTCATTATTATTATTCATCTTTACTGCTCCCATTATTTTATATCATGATTATTCTATCTTAGTAAATATTTTTTTAAATTAAAAATTATTAAAAGAACTAACTTTTAAAAATGTCAGTGTTATTTTGCATATTTTCACAGTTTTTGTCCTTTTCTAGTAAAAAGTGATGAAAATCAATAATTTATAGAAGAAAAAACTGCTAAATTTCTTTAACAGCTTAATAATTAACTAATCTTTTTGCATTTCTAGATTAATAGTAGTATCTATTATTTTATTTAGAATAGTCATATTATGACCTATTTTCTTAATATAGTTTTTACCCATTTTATCTTCTAAGTAAGTTAGAACTTTATTTAAGTAATAACTATCAAGTTCAAATATATCTATATAATTAATTATAA